>NZ_JBFBCE010000014.1:0-147539 GCF_040689595.1 Streptosporangium sp. NPDC051023
CCGACCCCAAGCCGTTCATCTGGACCAAGACAGCCGAAGAGATTCTCGACTCCCTCGCCCGCTTCTGCCAACGAATCTCAGGCGCAGGACACTAGCGGACGATCCCCGGATCAGACGGTGTCCTCGTGGGCGGCGCGGTTTCGCCAGAGGTCGATCGCGGTCATTCGCGAGTCCGCGCCGAGTTTGGCGTAGATCCGGTTGACGTGGTTCTTCACGGTCTTCTCGCTGAGGAACAGGTGCTGGGCGATCTGCCCGTTGGAGCAGCCTGTGGCGATCAGCTCCATGACCTCGGTCTCGCGCCTGCTCAAGCCCGTCACCGCTGTGGGTTCGGCGTCGAACGGTGCGTCGTCGACTCTCATCCGGCCTCCGTGGCAGCAACACGTTCAGGTCGCCGAAACCCCCGGTCTTACGGCGTAGCGATAGCAGCGAGCATAACCCGCGATATCCATCTTTGGTGGATAAGTCGAGAGCCAGGAAAAACGCGAACGGCCGATCCCTGAGGATCGGCCGTTCACCTGGGGTGAGCGAGGGGACTTGAACCCCCGGCATCCAGGACCACAACCTGGCGCTCTGCCAACTGAGCTACGCCCACCATGTGCGCCGCAGTGGCACATGAAAAGTGTAGCGGTCTTTGGGAGTCGTTTCGCACCCGGTTTTCGCGGTGTCCGCTCAGGTGGCCGGGGCCGAGACGATCTCAGCCAGCTCGCGGGCCTTCGCGGAGTCGGGCCCTGGCTGGGGAACGAAGACCGCCGCGCGGTAGTAGCGCAACTCGCGGATGCTCTCGGTGATGTCGGCCAGCGCGCGGTGACCGCCCTGCTTCTCGGGTGAGGCGAAGTAGACGCGGGGGTACCACCGCCGGGCCAGCTCCTTCACCGAGGAGACGTCGATCATCCGGTAGTGCAGGAACGTGTCCACGGCCGGCATGTCGCGCGCGATGAACGAGCGGTCGGTGGCGATGGAGTTGCCGCACAGCGGAGCCTTCTTCGACTCGGGAATGTGTCTCTTGATGTACTCAAGGACCAGCGCCTCCGCCTCGGCCAGCGTCACGCCGCCGCCCAGCACCTCGAGCAGCCCGGAGGCGGTGTGCATCTCCCGTACGACCCGCGACATCTGCTCCAGTGACTCGGGCGGGGGCTTGATGACCACGTTCACACCCTCGTCAAGCTGGTTCAGCTCACCGTCCGTGACTACGCAGGCAACCTCAACCAGCGCGTCTCGGCCGAGGTCGAGCCCGGTCATCTCACAGTCGATCCAGACCAGCAGGTCACTCATAGCCTTCAGGGTAGTACTCCCTTCAGGAGATCTTGAGCGAGTCGACCACCCGGTCGGCGACCGAGGTGTCGAGATTGTCGGGTACGGACAGGTACATCAGCGCGGGGGGCTTGCCCTCGCCCCGGTCCACGATCACGAAGGCGGCCCGCTCCTTCTTCCACTCCCAGCCGTTGGCCTGGGACTGCTCGGAGAAGTCCAGATCGAACATGAACAGCCAGCCGTCCCTGCCGCTCACCTTGATCGCCTCGTCCTTGACGACCTTCCGCTTGTGGGGAGGACTGTAGTAGGTCGACTCGGTCGCGTGCAGCAGCGTCGCGGCGATCCCGCGCATGCTGCCGACCCCGTCATAGCCGTACTTTTCGGGCAGCTCGCCGGTCATGACGTTGCCGACCCACCCGTGCCCCAGGCCGTCGTAGTTCTCCTGGGCCGTCGCCACCGTCGCGCTGGTCCACACGAATCCGAGCGGATCCTCACCCGTGCTCTTCGGCACCCCCCACGGGGCACCGGGGAAACGGTAGGACAAGCCGGTCGCGGGATCCTGGATGCGCCCGTCCTGCGGCTGGGGCAGCTCGACGGTCGAGCGCGGCAGCGGGGTCTCCTGCGGCTGGGTCGGCTCGGGCTCCGTCGGAGAGGGGGAGGGCTCCTGCGCCGTCACGGTGGGCGCCGGGGTCGGGTCGTCCGCGACGGTCCCGCGCCTCGGGTTCATCAGGAACATGGCCGCGACCACGATGCCGACGATCAGGATCACGACCCCGCCGCCACCCAGGACCCACGGCCACGGGTTGCTCTTGCGCGGCGGGGCGCCGGTGGGAAGGCCGTACGGCCCGGCGGGCAGCTGCATCGTGTTGCCGCCGGGGGACCCGCCGCCCCAGGCCTGCTCCGCCTGCGGCGCCCCCTGGCCTTGGGGGCCGTTCCACGGCTGGCCCTGAGGGCCGCTCCACGGAGCCGTCTGCCCCGCGGGCCCCGGCTGTGGCCCGCCGGGCGCCCCGAAGGGGCCGGTCTGGCCGGTCGGCTGCGCGAACGGGCCGCTCTGCGGTCCGCTCTGCGGTCCGGTCTGCTGCGGGAGGGGGCCGGTCTGCTGCGGGGCGGGCGCGAGCTGCGGTCCCGCCGGGTGAGCGAGAGGGCCGGTCCCCGGTCCCGTGGGCTGGGCGAGAGGGCCGGTCCCGGGTCCCGTGGGCTGGGCGAAGGGGCCGGTCTGGCCTTGGGCGGCGGTCTGCCCGCCCGGGGTGTCCCCCGGGTGTGTGGCGTCGGTCCACTGGTTGCCGTCCCACCATCGCAACTGCGGTGAACCGTAGGGGTCGGGGTACCAGCCGGAGGGGGTCTGCGTGGTCATGGCCGTCAGAGTAGTAAGAACCGGTTTGCTGTGCATTGCGGACTTACGGACACTTGTAGGTGAAACTCGCCTTGTCCTGGAGTTTCTGGCCTGTCGGCAGGGGAGAGAGCAGCCGCAGCGTGGCCGTTCCCTTGAAGTCGCCCTCGCCCTTGACCGTCCACTCCAGGCTCACCTCGTGTGAGGTCTCCCCGGAACGGAGGGTGTCGGTCTGCTCGATCGGGGTCTTGCGGTCGCTGCGCTTCCATTGGTAGCGGATCTCTCCTGCGGAGCCGTTCGTGGTGAACGAGCCCGTGATCATGACCGTCGCGTCGCACTTCTGTGTCTTCTTCGGCGCGGTCACGTCAACGGCGGTGATGGCCAACGGAGTCGCGGAGCCGCGGAACAGCCAGACCGCCAGGACACCCACGATCATCAGCGCGATGATCGCGGCGGCGAGAGCGGTACGGCGGCGGCGTCGCCTGGCGGGTGCCCCGAGGGCGCGCAGTTTGTCGGAGGGCGGTTCGGTCTGCTGATGGTCGCGGCCCGCGCGCCAGATCTGCGCCGCCGTGGTCTCCGCGGGCACCCCGGGGCCGAAACGCATCACCACGTCGCCCCCCGGGTTCACCCCCTCCCCGGTGGGCCCCTCGTCCCCTCGGACCCGTAGCAGCGTGACGATCTCCCCCTCGTCGGGGACGGGCGGCACCGGTGCCGGGGGCCGGGAACGCGGCTGCGGCGCGGCCTCGGTCGCGGGGCGCCACCGTGCGGCCGCCGCCAGACCGTCCCGGGTGAGGGACCCCGACGGCAGCAGGTCCCGTCCGGTGAGCAGGACGTCGCGGGCCTGGGCGAGCCCGCTCGCCAGGGCCGTCGCGGCCGCTCGCTCGAACAGCCCGATCACCCCGGGATCGGCGGCGGCCCAGCTCGCGGTCAGGCCGCGGGCGAGCGAGGCCCAGGCCGTGACGTCACGATCGGGAAGGGGGGGACGCCCGTGCAGCGCGTCGGCCAGTCCTCGCTCGGCGAGCAACACCGACCCGTCGGCGGCGATCACCACGGTGCCGGGGCGCACCGCCCCGTGGGCGAGCCCCTCGGCGTGCAGGGCGAGCAGCGTCCGCGAGGTCTCAAGCAGCACTACGGCCACGCCGCCCGCGTCGGGGCGCGGAGCACCGGCGGGCGCGGCGAGCAGGTCGGTCAGGGCCGGGCTCACCGGCCCCGCGGTGAGCAGCCAGATCTCGTCCCGGGCCGAAACCAGGTCGGCGACCGGGACCAGGCCGGTCAGGCCCGCCTGGAGCAGCGCGCGTTCGGCGGACATGGCCGCGACCAGCCGGTCGCGTGCCGCCGGATCCGAAGTCAAGCGAGGGTCGAACCTGAGCGCGCTCACCGGGCGCCCATCGGGTGCGACAGCGGACGACCAGGTGCCCAGCTCTCCTGCCCAGCTTTCGCCGGTCAGCAGGAACCCGGCGACATTCCCCCGTTCGATGTTCATTGTCGTCCCCGTCCCCGTCCCGTCGTCCGCCTACCGGCTCCGCCGCCTCCGGTGCCTGCCTGCCATCCCCCGCTTCACCGCCAGTGTGAAGGGAACGGCGCCGCCCGTCACCAGTCCGAACGCCAGCAGTATCGAGGGGGCCGTCTCACCGGGAGGCGTCGGCGTCGCGGTGAGGCTCGGGCTCCCACCTCCGTCGGTCGAGGTGTCCGTCGGCTCAGGACTGGTCGGAGGGCTCGTCGGGGAGCTCTGGGTCGCCGTCGGCGTCGGCGTCGGGGTCGGCGGCACGGTCGGCCTGGGGGTCGTTCTGGTCGGGGTCGGGGTCGGGGTCTTGGACGGGGAGGAGGGGTTCGGGCTGTCGAGGGTCGAGCTTTCCTCCTCCGAGGGGGTCGGGGAGGGGTGTGGCGCCGGACTCTTGGTCGGCTTCCTGGTGCGGGTCGCCGACGGCTTCGGCGTCGGGGTCTGGCTCGCGGTCTTGGTCGGGGAGACCGGCGGGGGACTGGCCGCGCTGCTCGGGGTCGGCGTCGCCGTCGGGGTCGGCTCCTGGGTGCCCTTCGACGGCTTGTCCGAAGGCTCCTGGGTCGGCTCCTCGGTCTCGTCCCCCGGGATGATCGACTCAACCGCCTCCGGCGGGGTCGGGCTCTCCGAGGTGACCAGGCTCTGCGGCTTGATCTCGGTGCTGCCCGCCGAGCTGACCAGCACCGCGGTCACGCCGCTGATCACCGCGACGCACCCGATGCCGACCAGGACCTTGAAGCTCGTCTTGCTGAGCGTGGACGCCCTGCGGCGCCCGCGGAGGTTCGTCTCGGCCACGGAGGTCTCCGCGCCGGGCGTGGGGACCTCGACCGGGAACAGGGCGGGCAGAAGCGCGACGAGGCCCGCGAGGCGGCGGCGCCCCCGGTCGTGCCAGTCCGGTCCGTAGGCGTCGGCGGCGACGGCCTCAAGCTCGGTGAGGAAGGCGGTCGCGGTCGGCGGCCGGTCCGCCGGATGCTTGGCGAGCCCGCGCTCGACCAGGCCCTGCAGCGCGGGCGGCACCTCCTCGACGGGCGGCGGCGTGATCTGGTGCTGCCTGGCCAGCGCCGCGAGGTTCGTCGCGCGGAAGGGCCGGGTGCCTGTCAGGCACTCGAAGAACACGACCGTGGCGGCGTAGACGTCGGTCGAGGGACCGGCGGGCGCGCCCGTCCACTGCTCGGGGGCCATGTAGGGCGGCGTGCCCGCCGGGGTGTCCCCGTCACCCGAGCGGACCGCGATGCCGAAGTCGACGAGCTTGCTCGTCCCGTCCGCCTCGACCATCACGTTTTCCGGCTTGAAGTCGCGGTGGACGACGCCTGCCGTGTGCGCGGTCGAAAGTCCGAGAAGGGCGCCCTTGAGCACGACCAGCGCCGCCTCGGGGCCCGTCGGCCCCTCGGAGCGCAGGATCGCGCGCAGCGCGACGCCGTTGATCAGCTCCATGACGATGGCGGCGCCCTCGCCGGTCTCCACGTAGTCGTAGAGCCGCACGGCGTGCGGGCTGTCCAGGGTGTTGAGCACCCTGGCCTCGTGCCGGAAGCGGGCGACGAACCCGACGTCGCTCCTGAGCTCGTCGGACAGGTACTTGATCGCCACCAGCACGCCGTCGACCTCGTGCCGCGCCATCACCACGCGTCCGCCGGCGCCCGCCCCCAGCTCGCGTATCTCGGTGTATCCGGGGACTCGCCAGTCTGATGGTGTGCCGTACATAGCGGTCTCCTCAGTTGCTTGGGCCCCCACCCACAACAGGCGAACCGTAGCTTAGCCATAGATCGCAAAATTCCGCTCATCAATCACAAATCAGTCTCAGAAACCTGGGTGACCGATGGCGGTACGGCGGGCGACGCCCCGGTGCCGGAGCTACCGGCCCGGCGCGGGCCTTGAGGCGACGTGCGCGGGAACGTCCAGGTCAGCGGTCATGGCGGGATCGGTCTCCGGAGGGCCCCACGACTGGCGCAGCGGCAGCACCCCGGCCCAGACCGGCAGCGCGTAGTCCTCCGGGTCGTCGCTCGGAGGCCCCTGCCGTACCTTGACGGACGCCTCCGCGAGGGAGAGGGCGACCACGGCGGTCGCGGCGAGCTCCTTCCTGGTCGGCGGGCGCGTGGCGTCCCACTGACCGGGGGCGAGCTGCTCGGTGATCGCGCGCAGGCCCGCCAGGCGCTCCTCCTCGTCCAGCACGAGGCGGGGGCGGCCGTAGATCATGGCGGAGCGGTAGTTCATCGAGTGGTGGAAGACCGAGCGGGCCAGCACCACGCCGTCCAGGTGCGTCACCGTGACGCAGATCTCGCCGGTGCCCCGCAGGGAGGCGGAGCCGGTCGAGCCGTGGAGGTACAGGGTGTCGCCGATCCGGCCGTAGCCTGTGGGCACGACCCGGGGGGACCCGTCGATCACGACGCCCAGGTGGCAGACGAGCCCGGCGTCCAGCACGGCGTACAGATCTTCGCGGGCCGTCCGGCCCCTGTCCTTCGAGCGGCCCAAAGTGGTGCGGGGAGTCGTGGAGAGCATGCCTCTAATCTAGGAACAAGTGGATATGGAAACCACGTCCACTTCATGCCACCTCTGGGAGACCACTTTGCCGCGCATCACCGTCGACCTGCCTCTTTCGGTGGACCGTCAGGCTCCCGCGGCGCTCATGACCCAGCTCGGCGACCGGCTGCGCGCCGCGATGCGCGACGGCACGCTCAAGTCCGGTGAGCGACTGCCCTCGACCCGCGCCCTCGCCCGTCAGCTCGCGGTCAGCCGCACCGTCGTCACCGAGGCCTACCAGCAGCTCTACGCGGAGGGGTGGCTTGAGGGCCGCCACGGTTCCGGCACCTACGTGGCGGACCTGGCCGTCCAGGTTTCCGCCCCGCCGCCGGGACAGGAGATGGAAAGCCTCCCCGCCGCGCTTGCGCCGTCTGTGCCCGTCCGCACCCCCGGCCCCCGCCGGGGAACCGTCTCCGGGGACGGCGGTGCCCCCGCGGGGGCCGGGCCCGTGATCGACCTGCGCCCAGGAAAGCCCTGGGTCCACGACTACGACAGGGCGGCCTGGCGCAGGGCGTGGCGCGCCGCCGCCGACCTGCCGCCGGGGGACGACCCCGACCCGTACGGCCTGCCCAGGCTCCGCCAGGCGCTGGCCGAGCACCTGCGCAGGACCAGGGCGATCGCCGTCGGCCCGGAGAACATCATGGTCACCCGGGGCACGGGTAACGGCCTCGACCTCGTCGCGGCCACCCTCCTACGCCCCGGAGACAGGGCGGGCGTCGAGGATCCCGGCTACCGGGGCGCCAGGAACGTCTTCGCCGCGCGGGGCGCGAGGGTCACGCCGTGCCCGGTCGACGAGGACGGCGTCGTCGTCGACGCGCTCCCCGGCGACCTGCGGGTGCTGTACACGACCCCGGCGCACCAGTTCCCCCTCGGCGGGCGCCTGCCCGTCCCCCGCAGGGAACGCCTGCTCGCGTGGGCCCGCCGTACCGGCGCGATCGTCGTGGAGGACGACTACGACGCCGAGTTCCGCTACGACGTCGCCCCACTGCCCGCCCTGCACGGCCTCGCCCCGGAGCGGGTGGTCCTGCTCGGCACGCTGTCCAAGTCCCTCGCCCCCGACGTCGGCGTCGGCTGGCTGGTCGCCGAGCCCGGCCTCCTCGCCGCCGTCGCCGGGGTCCGCGACGACCTGGGGGACCGTACCAGCGGCCCCGTCCAGCAGGCGGTGGCCGTGCTGCTCGAACGTGGGGACCTGGACCGGCACCTGCGTCGGATGCGGCTTGAGTACGCGCGCCGCCGCGCCGCGGTCGTCGACGTCCTCGGCTCGCTGGTGACGGGCGACACCGCCGGGCTGCACGTCATGGTCGAGCTGCCGGAGGACACGGTCGGCCCCCTGGTCGCCGCGGCGGCGGAACGCGGAGTGCTCCTCGACGTGATGAGCCGCCACCACCACGGCACCGTCGCCAGGCACGGCCTCGTGATCGGCTACGGTTCCGCCTCGCTGCAGGAGGTCAGGCGAGGGGTCTCGGTGGTCGCGGAGCTGATCGACCGCCTCGGGGTGCGGGCGGGGGCGGAGCGGGAGGCAGGTCCCTGACCACGGGCATGGCGCGGTCGGCGTAGAACGGGTCGATGGGCAGCGCGTGCCGTCCCCACCACCGCGCGACCTCCGGCTCCGCGGAGGGCTCGACGAAACCGGGCAGGTAGTCGTCGTAGGGAGGGTCGTAGAGGTATCCGGTGGCGACTCCGTGCCGTTCCAGCGCCGCGATCGCCGCCTCCCGGTCGGCGACCAGCAGCGGCACCCGGAACAGCGGCTGGTCCAGGTGATCGCGTACGGCCCCGGCCGCCGTGGGCAGCTCGGCGAGCGCCCGCACACCGGCGATCCGCCGCGCCCGCTGGTCCGGCAGCGCCCGCAGTCGCCTCGACTGGTACCTGAGGGAGATCCCGCCCCGCCTGACCCGGTAGTCGTGCAGGTCGGCACGGACCCAGGAGTCGAACGGCGGCAGGTCGGGCACCCGCTTCAGCGCCGTGGCCAGCTCGTCGGGGCGTGCCGCGATCCGGTGGCCCTCGCGCTCCTCCTCCATGCCGAGCGCGCGCATCGCTCGCAGCGCGGGCCTGACCAGGTTGAGACGGACCGCCGTGTGCCGGGCGGCCGAGGTCAGCACGGAGCGGATCTCGGCGGCCGTCGCCCGGGGCTGGAGCAGCCGGTCGCGCTCGGACTCAAGGGCCCGCAGGTCCGCCTCGTGCTCGACCGCGACCACCCCGCCGGAGCCCGCCCCCGCGTGCTTGGACAGGCTGAAGACCCCCGCGGCCCCGAACGTGCCGAGGGGCCTGCCCCCGACCGTCGTCTCCATGGCGTGCGCGACGTCCTCGATCAGGGTCTTGCCCGCGAACGCGGCCACCCGGTCGGGCAGGCCGTACAGGTTGGTGGTCAGCACGGCGTCGACCAGGCCGAGATCGACGGTGTCGACGTCGATGTTGCCGTCCTGCGGCGAGAGCGGCGCGATGACGGGACGCAGCCCGGCGGCCAGCACCAGGAAGAGGATCTCGTCGGCGGAGATCGGCGACATCAGCAGCCGCTGCCCGGGAAGGCACCAGTGCCGCAGCGCGAGGTAGAGGCCGAGCCGGTTGGAGGGCACGGACAGACAGTGACGCCCGGTCCTGGCGGCCATCAGGCCCTCGGGGCCCATCGGGCTCACGACGACTGCAGGGAGGTGCGCAGGCGGCCGAAGGTCTTCAGCGCCCGGTCGGCCGTGGTCCGCAGGACCGGGTTGGCGAGGACCGTTCCACGGGCCTTGCGGACCGGCACCCTGAGCATCCAGTGCAGTCCCGCGCCCGCGCTCGGTCTGGCGATCCGGCCCTCCGCCACCTCGTACTCGCCGTTTTTGAGCTTCTCCTTGTACTCCTTCTCGCCGCGGCCCATGTCGATGATCTCGATTCCCGAGGCCGCCGCCTTCTCCGCCATGGCGAGGTGGTGGATCAAGCCGGGGGAGTACTTGGCGAAGGAGGTGTCGTAGGCGGGGAACCAGCCGGCGAGGGTGGTCGCGGTGCGCAGGCCGAAGTGGCCTGCCACCGGGCGCCCGTCCACGTAGAGCATGTCGAGGACCCCGCCGAAGTGCTCGGTGTTCGTGGCGAGCAGCCGCTCGACCAGCTCGACGATCCACGGGTGGGAGAACCGGTCCGCCCGACCCGTGCGCCGGTACTGGTCGGTCTTCCAGCCGAGCAGTGTCTGCAGCGCCGCCGGGTCGGTCGTGGCGTAGTCGTGGTGGATCGGCCCCACGTCACGCTGGAGTTTGCGCGTCTTGTAGGCCGTCGAACGGTAGGTCTTCCCGGAGCTCAGCTTGATCGTCTCGATGTAGGTTTCGTAACCGTCCCGCAGGTCGATGATCGGGGACGGATGGCGGGTGTGCCGCGCCGAAAGCAGCGGCTGCCCGGCCACCAGGTGGTCGAACTCGAAGACCCCCAGGCCGCAGGACTTGATCAGCTGTCGTGGATCGAGCTCGAGGTCCTTGACGTGCACCAGCCCCTGGGCGTCGGTCAGCCCGGCGGCCACCGGCTTGCCGATGCCCATCGCGTGCCGTTCGAAGGGAAAGAAGCCCACCGTTTCCCGGCCGTCGTGCAGGATCGCCACCCGGACCTGCTCCTGCAGCTCGCCGACGGTGATCGTGAACTCCGGTGAGAGGAACGGGCTGTCGAAGGCGGCGTCCGCTTCCTGCAACGCTCGCCATCGCTCGATGTCGGACTCCGCCAGGTCGCGGGGGTGAACGATAGAGACGCGCATGAGCTCCTACAGGGGTGTGCGGTTTCCCCGACGCCTTCCAGCATGAATCCGTGCGGGACGTGCGTGTGCCCACAGCATGCGGGACGGCGCGTAATGTAACGGTAAAGGACCAGGCGTGCCGGTGACCTTACAGGGTCACAACGTTTCGGAGTCTGATTCCGAGACATCTGATCCCGGTGGCGTCACCCGGCGGAGTGACGTTCTAATTGGTGGCCATGAGCACCCCCGGTATCAACTGGACCCGCCTCGTCGGGTGGATGGCCGCGAACGTCCCCGACGCGGGGGAGCCGACCGGGGTCTCCCTGATCTCAGGAGGCAGGTCCAACCTGACCTATCTCGTCGAGACAGGGGAACGCCGCCTCGTGCTGCGCCGTCCGCCGTTGGGACATGTGCTCCCCACCGCGCACGACATGAAACGCGAGTGGCGGGTGATCTCGGCCCTCGCCCCGACTCCCGTCCCCGTGCCCGAGCCCGTCGCCTTCTGCGGCGACGAGGACGTGATCGGGGCGCCGTTCTACCTCATGGGACACGTGGACGGCGAGGCCGTACGGAGCTCGGAGCAGGTCAGCGGGGTCGCCCCCGAGCTGAACCGGCGTCTTTGCGAGAGACTGGCCGAGGTGCTCGCGGCCGTCCACGCGGTGGATTACGAGGAGGCGGGCCTGGGCGACTTCGGCCGCCCCGCGGGCTACATGGCCCGCCAGCTGACGCGCTGGGGCCAGCAGTGGGAGCGGTCCAGGACACGGGAGCTACCCGAGTGCGATCGCCTGCTGGCCCGCCTGCGCGAGCGCCTGCCCGAGCGCGCCGCGGGGACGCTGGTCCACGGCGACTACCGGCTGGACAACACCCTGGTACGGCTGTCGCCGGAGCCCGGCGTCCTCGCCGTCGTCGACTGGGAGATGTCCACCCTCGGTGACCCGCTCGCCGACCTCGGCCTGACGCTGACCTACTGGCAGGACCCGGGCGACGAGGAGCGCGCCTCCATCCCGGTCGCGGCGGGGGTGACCGTCGCCCCCGGGTTCCTCACCGCCCGCGAGTTCGCCGCCCACTACGCGAAGGTCTCCGGCGCCGACCTCTCCGACCTGGACTTCTACGTGGCGTTCGGCAACTACAAGCTCGCGGTCATCGTTGAGGGCATCCACGCGAGGTTCATCCAGGGCAAGACGGTCGGGGAGGGCTTCGACCGGATCGGGGAGGCCGTCCCGACCCTCGTCGAGCGGGCCTTCCGCGTGCTGGAGGACTGAGCCCGAACCAGGAGAGGACGCGCCATAATCGATCACCGTGAGTTACCTGCGGGGCGGTGATCTGCGGTAGAAGTTTCAAGTGTTCTGCAAGTAAGCGCGGATAGCCTGACGGCGCAGTCGATAACGCTTGCCTGTGAACCGTGGTTTCGCGCGGTCGCGTCCGTCATCGCTGTGGAACGCTTCAATGGACCAGTGGCCAGGATCGAGGACGAGCGGTGATACCGACTAACGGACGGCACCAGCGACGGCGCTCGAGCTGGCCGGTCGCGCTGGGAGCGGGAGTCGTCGCGCTGGCGCTTCTCGTCGGGATCATCGTCATGTCGGTCAAGCCGGGCAGGCCCCGGGGACAGGTCGTCGCGATCCCTCCCGCGCAGCCCGCCCCCGTCGTCGCGAAGCCTCCCGCCACCGAGGACTGGCCGCGCTGGGGCGTCACCCACACCGAGTTCAGCGGTGACGCGGAGCGGGACGACGTCGCCGACGCCGCCTCGCACATCCTCAGCCGGGTCCCGCTGGTCCAGAACCAGCACATCATGGGCTGGGGCGCCGACAACCCGGAGCCGGTCCCCGGCGGATACGACTTCCGCAACCTCGACCGCCGGATAGAGTTCATGGCCGGTTCGCAGGCGTTGCCCGTCATCACGCTGTGCTGCGCTCCCGACTGGATGAAGGGCGGCACGGAGGGGCGCACCGACTGGAACGCCCTGGAGGCCGCGCCGGAGCGTGAGAACTTCGACGACTTCGCCAAGCTGGCCGCGACGGTGGCCAGGCGCTATCCGACCGTCGAGCACTTCATGGTCTGGAACGAGTTCAAGGGCTTCTGGAATCCGTCGGCCAACCGCTGGGACGCCGAGGCGTACACCGAGCTGTACAACAAGGTCTACACCGCCTTGAAGGGCGTGAACAAGAACATCAAGGTCGGCGGCCCCTACATCCCGATCGTGAGCAACAAGAGCGGCGGCGGGTCCGAGCTCCAGGGCGCCTGGGGCGTCGTCGACCAGCGTGACCTGGACGCCGTCGAATACTGGATCGCACACAAGAAAGGCGCCGACTTCATCGTGGTCGACGGCGCCTCGATGACCAAGGACGCCGGGGTCTACCCCGATGAGTTCACCGCGCTCGGCAAGTTCTCCGCCGTCACCACCTGGCTCAGGCAGAAGAGCGGCGGGCTGCCGGTCTGGTGGGCCGAGTGGTACGTCGCGCCGGACAACACCGACTGGACCGAGGAGCGCCGCACCGCCGTACAGACGGTCGCCATGATGGAGTTCGCCACCGGCGGCGCGACCACCGCCCTCTACTGGAATCCCCAGCGGAAGGAGGGGCAGGACTGCTCCGGCTGCCTGTGGCGCCCGGGAGAGGGTGACGAACTGCCGATGGCGGGCGTCCTGAGCGGCTTCACCAAGTGGTTTCCCGCGGGTGTCCCGCTGGTGACGGTCACCTCGTCCAACCCCAGAGTGCGGGTGCTGGCCCAGGAACGCCAGCTCGTGATGGTCAACACCACCGACGCCGACGCGACCGCGACGGTCGACGGCAAGGAGGTCACCCTGAAGCCGTACGAGATCAAGTGGAGCGAGCGGGGCGGAGCCTAGATCGGAGTGGTATGGGAGGGTTTGCGCCAGTTGGTGAACCAGCGCAGGAACCACTCGGCGGGGCCGTAACGGTGACCGTTCAGCCACAGCCTGCTGTAGGTCGCCTGGACCACGAAGATCACGATGGCGATCGAGGCGACGACGAGCGGGCTGAGCCGGTCGACCAGGCCGAGCCCGTAACCGGTGAAGATCAGCGAGCAGATCAGGGACTGCGCCAGGTAGTTGGTCAGCGCTATCCGTCCCGGCGGCACCAGAACCGCGGTCAGGCGCGGGGTGTGCGGAAGCAGTCGCAGCAGGGTCGCCGCGTACGCCGCCGCCAGCAGTGGCGCGGTGAGCAGGTCGACGGCCTGGCCGAGCAGATGGTAGGCGCTGCCGCCGCCGGACCAGGTCGAGTGTGCGTAGACGAGCGCTCCGATGGTGCCGATCGAGAACCCCGCCCACTGGATCCCGCGCAGCGCCGCGGTGTGCCCGGACAGATCGGCGAGCAGTCGTTTCTTGCCGACGGCCAGCCCGATCAGGCAGGCGGCGAGCACCGCGGGCCCCTGGAAGAGCACCCGGAGCACCACGATCTTGCCGAGCTTGTGCAGGTGCTCAGAGATGATCATGGTGGCCGAGCTCTGCAGGGCCGCGTCCGACTTGGCGGCCTCGACGGCGCCGCCCGCCACGGTCCCCGAGGGGTCGGCGCCGAGCAGTGCCAGGCCGGCCAGCAGGACGAATCCCATCGCGAGCATCATGGTCAGCCCGATCGCGGCGACGACGGCGGTTCGCGGCCTGATCTTCCGTACGGCCAGCAGCACCAGCCCGACCACGGCGTAGGTGGCCAGGATGTCCCCGGGGAACAGCAGCACGGCATGGGCGAGGCCGAGCAGGAGCAGCCCGGTCAGGCGGCGCAGGAAGCGCGGCACGAAGGCCGTCCCCGCGTTGGCGGCCGAGTCGATCTGGAGGGTGAAGCTGTAGCCGAAGAGGAAGGAGAAGAGTAGATAGAACTTGTTTTCGAAGAACACCGTGACGACCCAGCGCACCTCCCAGTCGAGCGGCGCGGAGAAGGCGGGCTCGGCCAGGCCCGCCATGCGGTATCCCGACGCCAGGTAGGCGATGTTGACCACCACGATGCCGAACAGCGCGAAGCCGCGTAAGGCGTCGACGGCGGCGATCCGCCGGGTGGTCTGAACGGCTGAAGGTGTAGTCGGTCTCACCAGGCCGCGATGTTCTCCTTTGACCATCGAACCGTCCTTCAACATGCCGTGCGTCATCGCACGCCCCCCGGCAAATAGTGATCAGTATGCCGGGAGGATGAAGGCCCCCGGGGGCTTTCGCCCTATTGGAGTTGGTTGAAGCCGATGACGATGAAGCGTTCGACGACCACCGCGACGGCCAGCAGGAACGCCGGAACCGCGACGAACAGGATGCGCCGCCTCGTCTTCGACGCGCGGTCCGGGCCGCGCAGCCGGTGCATCTCGTAGGCGAACAGCGCGATCCAGGTGACGCCGAGGGCGCCAAGGCCGATCGGGGTCATGGGCGATCCGCGGTCGCCGAACCCGGTCAGGGGCCGCGGCTGCGGGATCTCGGCGTCCTTCGGATATGTCCTCAGCGTGTAGACGGCGGCGTCCTGGCTGGTGAAGACCCGTTTGAGCTCCCGTGAGGAGTCGAGGGCCGCGCGGAAGCGTTTCTCCCAGTCGGCGGGGAAGCCGTGGTTGAGCTGCAGATAGGCGGCCTGGCCCCGGCTGGCGACGAGATAGGTGTTCGGCGGGGAGACACGGAACTTGTCGATCACCGAGGAGAGCTGATCCGGGTTCTTGTCCACGAGCACCTGCTGGTACTCGACCTTGTCGAAGTCCCGCTCGCCCCACGGGATGGTCGGGGTGACTTCGGGGCCGATGATCGGGACCAGGAACAGCACCCGGCCGCTCGGCTCGTCGTGCCGGTAGACGTAGTGCATCGCCTGGACCTCGCCGCTGGAGACCCGCTCGAACTGCTCGTTGCCGTAGCGGGCGACCAGGAAGGACATCGACAGCACCAGCGCGCATGCCGCGGCGAGCAGCAAGGAGATCTTGCGGGTCAGCTGCGGGTTGAACCTGATGTTGCGCTTGCGGATCGGCACGGTCTCCTCGGGGGCCTCCGCCGTACCGGCGGGAAGGTTCGGGAAGAACGCGTAGGAGGCCAGGATGCAGGCTCCGGGCAGTGCGAACAGGTAGATCCGCAGGCCGATCTCGCCGCCGTAGCTCTGCAGCCCGAGGGCGAGCACCGGGACGCACAGCAGGAGCAGGGCAGCCCGGTCGCCGACGCCCCGGCGCAGACGGCGCAACAGGCCGGTCGCGGCCAGCACCAGGATGACCGCGCAGATGCCCAGACGGGCCATCAGCACGAGCGCGTGCCTGCCGTCGCTGCCCTCGATCCGGTCACCGGTGTTGCGCTGGAGGTTCTCCAGGATTCGGCCGAGACCGCCGAAGAGCTCGTTGATGTGCCCGCTCCAGAAGGTGACCGTCTGGTAGCTGATCCAGGCCAGCACGATCAGCCCGAGGAAGAAGGGCAGGCCCCAGCTGAGCGAGGAGCGCCGCAGCAGGATCAGGCCGGTCAGCACGCCCAGCATCATGAACGGCGTGATCTGGTGCGACGCCGTGGCGGTCCCGAACAGGGCGATCAGCACGATGAGCATGATCGACCGGTCGTAGACGCCGGTCGAGTGGGTCAGCTCGCCGGGGGTCAGCCCGTCCAGCCTGGCCAGCAGCCGCCGGATCCGGCCCTTGACCTGTGCCGTCCTCTCACGGATCTCCACCTTGCCGAACCAGCGCAGCACGATCGCCACGAATGCCAGGTAGATCGCGTAGGTGAAGCCCTGCGGGGAGAAGTAGTCCTGGCCGATCCACTGGACGAGGATGAACAGCAGCGCGGCGAACCAGCGGGCGCGGGTGGTCGCGACCACCTGGCGCAGGATCAGCACGAACGGCAGCAGGTAGAGCAGGTTGGACAGCAGCGGCGTCCAGCGCAGGATCAGCGTCAGGTCGGTGACCCCGGCGGCCTTCGTGACGAACGCGACCAGCGCGAAGAACCCCGGCCACGCGAAGCGGGCGTCCAGGATGGGGGAGGAGGAGCCCGTACGGTTGATGAACTCCACGAAGCCCGCGTGGACGTAGGCCGTGTGGAAGCGGGGCGTGTCCTCGATCAGGGCGGCCGCGCCGTGCAGGGCGAAGGTGATCACCGCGAGCTGGAAGAGCAGCAGGAACTTGCGGTCGGTGTTCTGCGCGATCGTGACGAAGAACGCCGTGATCATCAGCATGATCGCGGCGAACGCGGTGACGGGCAGCGCGGAGATCAGCCCGAGGCCGTCGATGCTCGTCAGGTCGACGCCCCGCAGCGGCCCTGGCGCGACGCGCAGGGCCAGCACGTACATGACCAGGCCCTCGACGGTGAGCAGCGGCGGAAGCCACGTCCCCGCCGTCCGCGCCAGCTTCGCGGTCCAGGAGAGCCCGGCCTCCTGCGGGGCTTTCCCCTGAGCAGGAACGGCCGAGGGGGCCGCCGGAGGGCCCGAGGGCCGGGGCGCGGAGGTCGGCGCGGGGGGAGCCGAGGCGGGAGCGGGCAGGGGGACGGAGGGGAGACGCAGCTCCGCTGTGCTCTCCGTGCTGTCCGAGACCGCCTCTCCGGCCGTCTCAGGTTCTTCGGGGCCGGTGGTGTCGGCGGAGGACGACGTGTGCGCGTCCTCCTCCCCCTCCTCGTCCCGTGACGTCTCGGCGGGCTTGATCTCCTCGACGTCCCGGATCTCGGAGACATCGGCGACCGAGGTGTCCACGACCGAGGAACCGATGATCGAGTAGTCCACGATCGAGGTGTCGTCCCCGGAGACGTCGGAGTCCTCGGAGTCCTCGGAGTCCTCGGAGTCCCCGAGAACGTCGGGATCCTCGACGGGGGGAGGCGGCGCCGTCGTGCGGGCGGGGATGCGGAAGACGGCGGTCGCCGCCGGATCGTCGCCGCCGAGCGTCTCGGAGGACGGGGCTGCCGACGCCTCGTCAGAGGCCCCGGAGGGCGTCTGCCGGGATGTCGCGTCGGCGGATCTGTCCTCGGATTCGGCGTGCGTCTCCTCCGGGGGCGAGGGGTTGGCGGAGCCGTTCCTCTCCACCTCTGCAGCCTCCACAGCCTCCGTTGTCACGTCATTACCTGACCGTTGCCTCACGTCTAACATCATGGGGGTTACGAGGACCCGGCTGTGACGGGTGATCGCGTGGCTTCGCCGCTGTCGAGCATTCTGCGGAGCCCGGGGAAGATCAGCGCGGCGATCAGCAGCTCGCTCAGCAGCAGCGCGTAGCCCACGGAGTTCACCCCCGCCTGGGGGAACAGCAGCAGGGTGCTGGTGAGCACGAGAACAGCCAATGACACCTGGACGAGCGCCAGCTTGCGGGCCTGCCCCATGGCGCGCAGGCCGCTCAGGTAGATCTCGATCAGCACCCGGGGGAGCACCGCGACGGACATCAGCTGGAGCAGCAGCGTGCCCCGGTCGGCGAAGCCGGAGCCGAAGACGCGCAGGATCAGCGGTGCCGCGAGAATCGTCACAATCACGATCGGAACGATGATCATGAAGGCCCGGCGGAGCGCCCTGCGGGAGTTCGAGGCGAGGCGGTCCCGGTCGAAGGAGCCCTCGACGGTGAGCGAGGTGGCCATGTTCATCGCCAGCAGCTCGATCAGCGAGCCCAGCGTGTGGGCCATGGAGAAGTAGCCGAAGGTGACCTCGTCGACCCTGGCGGCGATCAGGACCGGGATCAGATAGATGCTCGCCAGAATCGACAGCGTGCCCGGGTAGTCTCCGGAAAGGAAGCGGCCGACCTCGCGGAAGGCAAGCGGCCTGGCGGTGCTCTCGGTCTGTCTGATGTGCCGGGGGACGACCTTCCTGAACAGCAGGAGGTTGATCGGGATCAGGACCATCGCGGCCGGGATGATCCACGAGACGAAGATGCCGTCGTGGGGCAGCGCGAACGACAGCCCCACCAGCATGGCCATCTTCACCAGGCCGTAGCAGAGACTGCTCACCGGCACCCAGGTGGCCTTGCGCAGCCCGGCCAGCGTCACGTCCTCAAGGGTGAACACCGACCAGACCAGCGCCGAGGCCAGGAAGAACAGCCCGGGCCCCAGGCCGCCGAGCGTGGCGTAGGTCGGCCCCCACCACGGCAGCGTGACCAGGAACCCGAGCGCGGCGGCGACGCCGGTCGCTCCGGCGATCGCGTACGCCCTGACGATGAGCGCGGGCGTGCGCCGTCCCGCGACGGGGATGAACTTGGCCAGCGCCCCGACGAACCCGAGGGCGGTCAGCGACGCGAACAGCCGCATGGCGGTGATCACCGCCTGGCCCCTGCCGAAGTCGGCGGGGGCGTACAGCTGGGCGGCCAGCCACCAGTAACCCATGCCGAGCACGGCGGTGATCGCGGTGTTGGCCATGAGCGCGTAGCCGTTGCGGAACAGCGGATTGCGCAGGTCGCGCAGTAACCGCCGCCGCAACCCGGCGAACCGCCCATCGGACCGTTCGCCCACGGTCGCGCTCATGTCCTACCTCCCCCCACGTCCGATGACGTGTGTCTCACGCGAGGCCACGCACCCGGCGAAGGCCGTACCGGGTGCGCCTGACGACGGCGTAGCCCTTCGTCAGCACGCGTTCCTTCATGTAGATCAGCGGGACTTGGCTGCCCTCGACCGCCCGGCTGAACATCCTCATCGAGGTGCCCTCCGCCACGGTCAGGCGCGGTAGCGCGAGCACGTCGTGCCTGTCGGCGGCGATGGCGTTGCTCACCGCGCAGGCGGCCCAGTATCCGGCCCGCCTGACCTCGCGCCTGACGCGCACGCTTGAGTAGCCGTATGGATAGGCCATGGTCGCGACCGGCGCCCCGATCTTGTCTTCCAACAGGGCCTTGTTCCGGCGCAGCTCCTGGCGGAGCTGGTCGTCGGGCAACTGGTCCAGCTGGGGATGGCTGTGGCTGTGGCCGCCGATCTCGACGCCGCAGGAGGCAGCCTCGCGGGCCTGGCTCCAGGTCAGCATCGTGTCGAGCGGCCTGCCCGCCGCGTCCTTGCCCGCGTCCCTGACCCACCCGCTGGTCAGGAAGACCGTTGCGGGGAAGTCGTAGCGTTCGAGCACCGGCAGCGCCTCGCTGTGGAAGTCGGCGTAACCGTCGTCGAACGTCACCACGACCGGCCGTTCGGGAAGGGACCGACCGTTGTTCCTGTGCAGCGAGGCGACCAGGTCGGCCACGGTCAGCGGGGTGAAGTCGCGCTCCTTCAGGTACGCGAGTTGCTCGGCGAACGCCGAAGGTCGTACGGCCAGCGGCTTGGTTTCGGGGTTCGGCCGGTCGGATATCGAGTGGTACATCAGGATCGGCACGCGGATCACGACTTCGCCACCTTCAGTCTGAGGGAGCCGACGACGTAACCCCAGGTGGTCCAGGCGAGCCCGACCACGATCGCACCGGCCCTGCCGAGCCCTGACAGGTCGCCGCGCAGGGCCTCCCCGACACCGCGCAGGGCGCCGAGCGGCAGCGCCTTCAGCGCGTGCGCCCGCTCGCTCGCCAGCCCGTCGCCGGCGCCGACGCTCTGTGTGACCAGTGCCTTCGACAGGCCTTCCGCGTAACACCTGGAGCGGAAATAGGCGAACTTGGAGCGTACGGCGGGCACCTTGTGGCCGATCACCGCGCCCGGCTCGAACAGCATCACCGCACCGGGGATCCGCTGGGACAGCCGGATGCAGAACTCGGTCTCCTCACAGCCGAGGGGCCTCGGCTTGCGCCCCTGCACGCTGCGGCCGATGCCGGTGTGGAATCCGCCGATCTGACCGATGAGCTCCCTGCGGAACGCCGCGTTTCCCCCCATCACATTGCGGATCGGTGCCCGTTCCGTGGGCATGCCCCGATAGGTGCAGCCCACGGTCCAGTCGAACTCGTAGGGAAACCAGCCAGGACGGTGTCCTGTCGCCCACAGCGGCCTGGTCAACCCGCCGACCCCCACGACGGTCGGGTTCTGGAAGCCCTCCTCCAGTGCTTCCAGCCAGCCAGGTTCCGCTATCGCGTCGTCGTCCAGGTAGGCCACGATGTCGCCGGAGGCGGTCGCCGCACCGGTGTTCTTGCCGCCGGACAGCCCCTTCTCCTGTGTGTTCTCCACCACGATCACGCCGGGATACTCGCGCTTGAGCCTCAGGTGCAGGTCCGTGTTGTAGTCGACCACCAGGATGATCTCGTACGCCTCGCGCCGCTGGTTCTCGACCGACCTGACGGCCGCCCGGATGTCCTCCCAGCGTTCCTCGGTGTAGACACAGATGACGACACTGGTCTTCATGGCTACGCGGCGCCCTGGTCCGCCGCGGGGGTGGCGGTCGTCGGTTCGGGGACGACGGCGGCCGGGCTGTTGCGCCGTTCCCTGATGATGGTCTTCAGCACCCGGATGCCGTCGCGGATCGCGTGCAGGTTGCTCTCGCCGTGGATCCGGCAGCGCTCGTGGCTCGGCACCTCGTGGACCTTGAGACCGGCCTTGGCGGCCCTGATGTTCATCAGGGTCTCGACCTCGAAGCCGTCGCAGTCCAGGTTGAGCGTGTCCAGATGGCGTGCCCAGAAGGCGTTGTAGCCGTAGCAGAGGTCGCTGTAGCTGGTGCCGTAGATCCGGTTCACCAGGCTGGTCAGCACCTTGTTGCCGAACTTGCGGTTGAAGGTCAGGTCGTCGCTGCCCCCGCCCGCCGCGTAGCGCGAGCCCTTGACGAAGTCGGCCCCGGTGACCAACGCGCCCACGAACTGGATGATCTCCCGGCCGTCTGTCGACCCGTCGGCGTCGATCATCACGATGATGTCGCTGGTGCAGGCGGCGAAGCCCGCGGCGAGCGCGTCCCCCTTGCCCTTGCCGGTCTGGGTGACCACCCGGACGTTGGGGCGCAACCTCCTGGCGACGGCCACGGTGTCGTCAACCGAGTTGCCGTCGACCAGCACGATCTCGTCGATCCACTGGGGCAGCGTCGCGAAGACGTGTGGGAGATTCTCCGCCTCGTTCATGGCGGGGACCACCACGCTGACCGTGGGGGCGATGGCCATGTGCGGGGTTATGGGAGTGAACCGCTCAATCGGTGGCATCGCTCGCAATGGCGGCTTGGCATTGTGCTTGACGATGTCGGGACTCATGACAGTTGTCCTTCCGGATGGGCGGTCGTCGAAGACGACGTACGGGAGGACCCGGCGCCAGACACAGCCGACTGATCGGCGGGAATGGCAAATGCGATGAGGGATGCATGGGAGGGTCCTGGCGGGCGGTGTGCGGTGTGGCCGGGGTGCGGGCTAGCCCACTCCCCATGGTTCCTTGACGGCCGCGGAGGCTGATTGGTTCTGCGCTGAGGTGCGCATACGGCCAAAACCTTTCAGCACCCGGTCGGCAAGGCGGTACAGATGGGGACGATCAAGAACGATGGTGCGGGCTTTGTTGACCGGTGTGCGGCCCATCCAGTGAACCGCCGCCGCAGGTGAGGGGCGGGAGACACGGCCCTCGGCGACGAACAGGTCGTCGGTCTTCAGCCAGGCCTTGTACTCGCGCCCGCCCTTGCCCATGTCCACCTGGCGCACCCCCGCGTTCGCGGCGTGCTCGGCCATGTGGAGATGGTGCATGATGCCCGGTGAGTAGCGGGCGAACTCGGTGTCGTACGCGGGGAACCAACCGACCAGTGTGTGCGCCGTGCGCAGGCCGAAGTGGCCTGCGACGGGGGTGTCCCCGGCGTAGACCATGGTCAGCACGCCCGCGAAGGTCTCGGAGCGTGCCGCGTGCATCTCGTCGAGCAGTCGGACGATCCACGGCTGGGCGAAGCGGTCGACCCGCCCCGTGCGCCGGTACTGGTCCGACTTCCAGTTCAGGAGCGTGCGCAGGGTTTCGGCGTCGGCGGAGTCCCACTCGAAGCGGATCTCGCCCTGCTCGCGGCCGAGCTTGCGCTCCTTGTAGCGGACGGTCTTGTAGTTCTTCGGGGAGTTCGTTTTGACCCGGTCGATGTAGGGCTCGAAGCCCGAGCTCAGATCCATGATCGGTGCGGGTCGTACGTCCGACTGGTGGGCGGCGAACGTCGGCTGGCCCGCGACCAGGTGGTCGAAGTCGAAGACCGAGAGCTTGCAGGCACGCAGTAGCGCCCGGGCGTCCAGTTTCAGCTCGGGGATCGAGATCAGGCCGTGGCAGGTGGTGAGGAAGCCGCCGAGGGGCTTGCCGATTCCGAAGTTGTGGCGCTCGTAGGGAAAGAATCCGACGATCTTGCCGCCGTCCTGGATGACGGCCACCCGGACGTAGTCGCGGAGACGGCCCATGGCCAGGGCGAACTCCACGGAGAGAAAGGGATTGTCGAGGGACGGGTCCGCCCCCTGCAGCTCCCGCCACCGGGATATCTCGGACTCCCCGAGGTCACCGGGGCGAACGACGACGATGTTCACCTTGACCTGGCCCCCTGTTCGGTCTGCAAGCTTCCGCTCCCCCGGTACAACACGCGTAGTACGTATATGAACCCGCCGAGCACCGCGATCGTCGCCACTCCGGCGCGAGGCGACCATGCGTCAAAAGACAGCATGGCAACGGCAAGGAGAACGTTTACAACCAGGCTTGCCGCCGCCCCCACTGATAGTGCCGCAAGTGGGTCACGATCACGCAACAGTCCTACCACTGCGGCGCCTGGTACCACCAAAAGAAACAGAGGGGTCAGGACGATACGAAGAGGAGTGTCGATCCCGGCCAGCGCGATCACGGCCCCCGCCACGCACGCAAGGGTGAGGGCCCATCTGAGCACCTTGCGGTTGGTCGACATCTCCTGGCTCCCGGGTTGTAGTGTCGTGATCGATCGCTCATTCATGGGATCAATCACTTCGCACGGACGTCAATGCCGACGTTTGGCCTCAGTCCATGGTTTACCGGATCGCAAAGAGATGTGCGGGCGTTATCCAACGCGGAGTCAAACGATCAGGTGGTCTCCGTCCCGGACTCCGGCGTCTCCGTCGGCGCCTGCGTCGGTTCGGGAGGCGGGTCGCCCGCCGGTTCCGAAGCCTGAGGTTCAGGGCTTTCCCACGAGATCGCGCAGCTGGAGCCGCCGCCGGCCGAGGTGAACGAGACGCGTCCTGAGCCGCTTTCCCCGGGATCGGCGGCGGTGACCCAAATCACGCCTCCCGCACCGGCCCTCAGCCGCCCCCGCCGGGGGTGGACGTCGAGGCCGCCCGAGGTGGTCGCCGACCACGAGACGACCCCGTTGCGCGCGGTGAGACGGATCTGCCCGCTGCCCTCCTCGATCCTGGTCGGGCACGAGACGGCCAGCCGGGCGGCTGCGGCGGGTGCGGCGGGCGTGCGGGTGACGCGGGGGTGCTCGGTCGTGGGACGGCGGGTCGCGGGCGGCCTGGCCCGGCTGGGGGTGGGAGCGGCCGTCCCGGCTCTCGTGCTTCTGCCGGGAGATGGAGACGGAGAGGGGCCGGGACCCAGGGTCGGAGTCGGAGGCGGGTCGGCGGGGGGTTCCGATGGGCCGGGCGCGGCCTCCGCCTCGACCTCGGGATCCGATCCCGACCGTGGTCCCGGCGCCGGGGGGATGAGCGCGGGCCGCCTGCCGGGCGCCGCCTCGACGTGCCCGCCCGCGACGTCGCGGCCGGTGATGACGACCACGGCGCAGGTCGCCGCCAGTACGCAGAGGGCGGCCACGATCACCGGCGTCGCCCGCCGGGAAGCGCCGCGCCGCCGTGCGGGCGCCGCGCGCCGTGCTCCGGCGGTCGTGCCCCCGTGATCTTCCTCGCGTGCCCGCCTCGCTCCGCCTCGTGTGCCCCTGGCCCGTCTCGCCTCTTTCGGTACCGCGCGCGTCCTCGCGCCGTCGGCCGCCCCGCGACGCGTCTTCGCGCGCCCCCCGGCGACGGGGAAGCCGGTCCTGTCGAAACGGTCGCCCGCCGATGAGATCGAGGCACGCGTCCCGGCGAACTCGGGGTTCGCGCAGGTCTCGACGACCCGGCGGCGCAGGGAGAGCGGCGGGAGGGCCACGGGCACCATGTCGAGCAGCGTCACCGCTGAGACGTGCCGGTCCCGCCGTTCCGTGCAGACCTCGCAGCGGCCGATGTGGCTGGACAGTCGTCTGCGCAACATCGTGGTCAGCGGCCCCTCCCACGAGTCGACCATCGCCGACAGGTCGGGGCAGTGTGCCCGCCCCACCTTGGCCAGCACCACGGCCGCCGCCGCGTTCTCCAGGTGGTCGCGGGCCCGGTTCACGGCGCTCCTCGCCTGCCGCGAGGTCAGCCCGAGCACCAGGCCCGTCTCCGCCTCGCTCAGGCCGTGCCGTAGCGAAAGCTCGAGCGCCTGACGTTCCTGTCCGCCCAGCTCGGCCAGCGCCTCGTGCACCAGCGTGGCCAGTTCCCGCTCCTGCGGGTCGTCGTGCTCGCAGGGCGCCTGCGCCCTGTCCCGCGCCGCCCGCCCCCCTCCCGGCCCGGTCTCGCACCGGGCGCGTGTCAGCGCGTACAGCCACGGGCGCAGGCGGCCCTGCTCGCGCAGCCGGTCGGCGCACTTGATCGCGGTGACCAGGGCGTCGTGTACGGCCTCCGCCGCGGCGTCCCGGTCGCCCAGCAGTGAGCGGGCGTAGTCGTTGAGGCGTTCGGCGTAGGAGTCGTAGAGATCGGAGGGCGCTTCGGCATCGGCGCGCCGGAGCGCCTCGGCGAGTCGCTGGTCGTCGGTCCGGCCGACGGTCGGCCATGCGGGCACGGACGTTCCTCCCCGTAGACGGATTCGTTCACGGGCCATGCCCGAGACCCCACACGCGTAGGACGCCACCTGGCCGTAATGGGTTGTCCTAATCGGTCGATACCATGCCTACACGGCATGAAATGGTAAAATTGCGACAGGTGGGGTTCGTGGGGCGGGTGCCGTACGAGGGGAGGAAGGTCAGCAGTGGGGCGCGCAGAGGCGGCGCTTCATGCCTTCGAGGAAGAACGTGCGGACCTGGCCGATGTCCTTGGCGATGTAGGCGTCGCCGCCGGTTGCCCTGGCCAGTGCGTCCATCTGGCGCTTGCCCTTCGGGGCATCGGGGCCGAAGGCGATGATCAGGACGCTGACCGGCCTCTCCGGGTTGTACTCCTGCTTCAGCGTCCTGAGGATCTGCCGGTCGCTGATCCCGCCCTCCGGGTCGTCGTTCCCCGCGCCGTCCGTGAGGATCACCACTGTGTTGATCTTGTCGCCCTGGTACTCCGCGTTCATCCGCTTGTACGCGGCGGCGAGGGTGTCGTTGAGCCCGGTGTCGCCGGTCTCCTTGGCCTTGGTCGTGGCCAGCTTCCGGTTGATCAGGTCCCTGCGCAGGACGCCGTCCAGGTTCTCGGTGAGCGGGCCGACCGGGACCGTCTCGCGGTAGTCGACGCCCCGGCCTTCAAGGTTCGTGGAGAACTCCCAGATCCCGATCTCACTCTTCACCGGGAACAGCTTGATGCCCTCTGTGGCGATCTTCGTGATCGCCTGCATCCGGGTCAGGCCGGTTCCGGGGACCGGGAGCGCCATCGTGCCGGAGACGTCGAGCAAGGTGAGCAGCCTGGTGCCGAGGTTCAGGCGTGACCACGACTGCGACAGTCTGGCGACGGTTCCGGCGTCCGGCGTCTGCAGCGTCTTGGGCGCCCTGGCCTGGAACCCACCGGTCGCGGAGAGCGCCGTGCCGCCCTCGCCGTCCGGGGTGCGGAAGCCCTGGTCCTGGAGGTCCTTCCTGGCGGCGTCGGTGGCGAGGTCTCGCTGGAACGCCTCGGCGACCTCGCGGGCGGTCGCGTCCTGCGTGGTGACCACCAGCGGGTAGTCGAGGTTGATCGTGCCCTCGGCCGGATACAGGGGGACGGCGGGGACCTGCGGCTTCTTGACGTTGTCGAACGCCCAGATGCTCTGCTCCGAGGCGACGCCGACCGGGATCCTGCTGCCCTTGACGCCGAGGCTGGCCAGCAGCGCGTCCTGGTCGCGGACGGTCGAGCCCGCCAGTGTCTTGAGCGCGCCGACGAGTTCCTCCTGGCCGACGCCCGAGGCCGTCGCCGTCCCCGAGGCGGCCAGCAGCGCACCGAGCCCCGCGGCGTTCAGTGAGGGGTCGAGCGCGAGCACGCGCACCTTGCGCCCTGGGCCGTTGGGGTTCGTTACGTTCGCGGCGCCGATCATGCCGTTCCAGCTCGCCTCGCCGAAGCTTTTCCGCAGATCCTGGGCCACGGCTCCCGAGGCCGCCAGCACGATGGGGGAGCGGGCGACGGAGGGGCCAGGGGCGGGAATCCGCGGGTTTTTCGCCCGCAGGCCGGTCACCCACAGGGAGGAGTCCGGGATCCACACGTCCATCGCGTCGACCTTGCCGCCGCTGCCACCCAGACCGGAGGCCACGGTCGCGGAGGCGCCCTTGGTCACCGAGATGGCCGCGCACCTGCCGCCGACCTCGTGGGAGGCTTTCGTGAAGCGCTCCGCGATCCTGGACACGGCGGGGTGGATATCGGGCGAGGCGGTGACCCGTAGCGTGACCTTGCCCCCGGGGCATCCGCGGTCCCGGTTGATGATCACGAAGGCGGCGACGCCGAGCAGCACCGCGAGGGCCACGGATCCGGCCAGCGGGGCCAGTACCGCGCCGCGCCCGCTCCTGCGACGCCGGGGCGACGGATTGTAGGTGTAGCCGTCGTCGAGCTCATCCGTCCTGTGACGTCCGCTCACGATGCCTCTTCGGTGTCGGTGTCCTGAAACTAGCGGGTCACCTTATCCGGAGGTTCTCCGCAATGTTCACGGAACTGTACTGGGAACACCTAAAGTGGCAAAGCACTCTTTTTGCTGCGGAAATCACCGTACGTGATAGAAAACGATCTCTGCGTCGTATGAGAGTCGTATGAGAAAGGCCAGCTCAGTGGCGGCAGGCGTGCCCGTGCCACGCTTTGCGTCCCTCGTGTACGGCCGCCGCAGCCAGCAGCACCGCCACGGCCGGATCGGCCCACCAGCACCCGATGTCGTTCAGGGCAATTCCCGCCAGTACCCCCGCGGCCTGGAGTGCGCACAGCAGGTTCTGGGTGCCCTCGCCCGAGGTCGCCGCGGAGTGCAGCCGGGCACCCAGTCGTCGCTTGGCCATGCCCAGGAGCGGCATGCTGACCAGGCTGACCGCCGTGACCGCCGCGCCGAGCGCGCTGGGCGCGGCCCTGTGCCCCATCCACAGGTCGTATGCCACGTGGAGCGCCAGGTAGGGGGCGAGCAGCCAGAAGCTGATCGCCAACGCCCTGCCCGCCCTGGCCTCCGCGTGCGCCGAGCAGGTCCGCGACCCGGTGAACCGCCAGATCACAATGAGGCTGGCCAGCGCCTCGACCAGCGAGGATGTACCCCAGCCGATCAGTGCGACCGAGTGCGCGCCGAACCCGGCGGTGATGCCAAGGCCGCTCTCCACGCCCAGCCAGACCAGCGTGGCCAGCGAGAGGGCGCGCGCCGTACGGGCGTCGCGCAGCCACTCCTCGCTCACGGGCCGGGCCGGTGCTGCTTGGTCGGTCACCGTGACCTCGAGATCCCCAAATGTCACGCTCAGTACCATACACATCACTCGACGTGGTGATGGCGTGAATCCGTGAAGCGCTCGGCGCCGACCACGACGGCGTAGTCTCCCGGGGAAGAGGACGCCAGTAGATCCCCGGGGGAGAAGTCCGTGCCGTTCACGCCCAGCCACGTGGCCGCCGTGCTGCCGCTGATCTCCTCGGCCAGGATCCGCCGGTTCCTCGATCCCTGGGCCCTCGCGCTGGGCACGATGGTGCCGGATCTGCCGATCTTCTTCTCCTTCCTGCCGGACTATGGGATCTGGCACTCACTGCGCGGTGTCGTCACGCTTGACCTGTTCGCCGTCGTCGTGCTGCTCGCCGTTTTCCACGGCCTGCTCCGCGACCCGCTGACCGCGCTGCTGCCCGCGAGCCTCGCTGGCAAGGCCGCCTCGCTGGCCCCGGAGGGGTACGGCCTCAGGCGGCTGCCCGCCGTGGTCGCGGGAGGCGTCCTCGGTTCCCTCACCCACCTGCTGTGGGATTCCTTCACCCACTCCTACAGCCTGGAGGTGTGGGGCTGGGCCTGGCTGGCGGCCCCCGTCGTCGGCCCGCTGCCCGTCTTCCGCGTGCTGCAGTACGTCTCGACCGTGGTCGGCCTCGCCGCCGTGCTCTGGTGGAGCCGGCGCGGCCTGTCGCGGATGGAACCGGTCGCGCTGCCGGAACGGCTCGCGCTGCCCGTCCTGGTACGGCGCGGCGTGATCCTGGCGACGATGATCGCGACCCTGATGGGCGCGGCGGCGTGGCCCAGGATCTACCCGCCGTCGAGCAGGGCCGAGCTGATCACCAGGCTGGGCGCGGGGATGGTCGTCGGCTTCTGCGCACTGTTGATCGCTTACGCCGTGATGTGGCAGCTCAGACGGGTCATGGCAGTATTCCAAGGTGCCTAACGCCTCAGATCCCCACCTGGCCGACTACGCGGGCCTGCGCGACGTCGAGCTGCGCAAGAGCCTGGAGGCCGAACACGGCCTGTTCATCGCCGAGGGGGAGAAGGTGATCCGCAGGGCCGTCGCGGCCGGTTACCCGGTGCGCTCGGTGCTGCTGACCCGCCGCTGGGCCGATTCCCTGGCCGACCTGCTCGACGGCCTCGGGGGCCGGGTCCACGTGGTCGAGGACCAGGCCATGGAGGCGATCGCCGGATTCCCGGTCCATCGGGGCGCCCTGGCCGCCATGGACCGCAAGCCGCTGCCCACGGTCACCGAGGCGCTGCGCGGGGCCGCCCCCGACGGGCCTCGCCGCATCCTCGTCCTGGAGGACCTCGTCGACCATGGCAACGTCGGCGCGATCTTCCGGTGCGCCGCCGCGCTGGGCGTCGAGGCCGTGATCCTGTCGCCTCGCTGCGCCGACCCGCTGTACCGCAGGTCGGTGAAGGTGTCGATGGGCGCGGTCTTCGCGATCCCGTACGCGCGGATGACCAACTGGTACGACGGCCTGGCGGAGCTTCGCGGCGCGGGCTTCCAGACCCTGGCCCTCACCCCCGACCAGACGGCGACCCCGATCGACACGGTCAGGCTGGCCGACCGGGTTGCCCTCCTGCTCGGCTCGGAGGGCGACGGCCTGTCCTCCCGATGGCTGCACGAGGCCGACGAGCCGGTGTGCATCCCGATGAGCCCGGCCGCGATGAACCTCGGCGTCGACTCCCTCAACGTGGTCGCCGCCGCCGCCATCGCCTGCCACGGCCTGATGCGCACCACCCCGTAGTCCCCGGCCGGATCACGGCCCCGCCATCACCACGCTCCGCGCGCCCACACTCGGAGGGCGTCCCCGGGCGGGGGCTTGCGCTCCTCGCGGTCCCCGGCGTTCCGTGCGTCGCCGAGGACGGCCGGATGCCGCCCCTGTACCTGTCGTTGTTTGTCAGGTATTGCTGCCAGCATGGGCGCACATGGACACCCTGACGGCACGGGAGATCAACCGTGCGACGCTGGCCCGTCAGATGCTGCTCGGGCGGGAGAAGGCCGACGTCGTCACGGCGGTCGAGCGGATCGGCGGCATGCAGGCGCAGGAGGCGAGCCCTCCTTACACGGGACTGTGGACGCGGGTCGAGGGGTTCCGCCGTGAGGACCTGCACCGGGCGCTGCACGATCGCCTCGTCGTGCGAGCCACCATGATGCGCGCCACGCTCCACCTGATGAGCGCCCGTGACTACGCGGCGTTCCGGCTGACGCTGTGGCCCGTCCTCGCCTCCGCCGTGACCGGACGCGCCGACCTGTTCGCCGGACTGGACCTTGACAGGCTGCTCCCCGTGGCCCGCGCACTGCTGCGGGAGCGGCCCGCCGACTTCGCCACGCTGCGGGGCCTGCTGAAGGAGGAGTTCCCCGAGGCCGACGAGCGGGGGCTCGGCTACGCGGTGCGGACCCAGCTGCCGCTGGTCATGGTTCCCACCGAGCACCGGTGGGCGTTCCCTCAGTCGGCGGAGTTCGCGTCCGCGGAAGCCTGGCTGGGCGCGGAGCTGTCGGAGACGCCGGTCGAGGACCTGGTCCTGCGTTACCTGGCCGCCTTCGGCCCGGCGACCGCCGCCGACGCGCAGACATGGTCCGGGTTCAAGGGGCTGCGGGCCGTACTCGATGGCCTGCGCCCGAAGCTGCGCGTCTTCCGCGACGAGCGGGGGCGCGAGCTGTTCGACCTGCCGGACGCCCCGCGCCCGTCCGGGGACGTCCCCGCCCCCGCCCGGTTCCTGCCGGACTTCGACGCCCTGATGCTGGCGCACGCCGACCGGAGCCGGGTGATCGCCGACGACCATCGGGGCCGGATCGTCACCAGGAACCTCCGCGTCCACGCCACCTTCCTGTGGGACGGCCTCGCCCGCGGCACCTGGCGGGTACGGCGCGCGCGCAAGGTCGCCACCCTGCGGATGACCCCCTTCGAGACCCTGTCCCGGCGGGCGGTCGCCGACCTGACCGAGGAGGGCGAGGCCCTCCTGCGCTTCCTCGAACCGGACGCCACCGACCTGAACGTCCACATCGAGGACCTCTGACTCCCGCCCGCCCGGGCACCCCACCACCCGGGACCGGTAGTCGGCTTGGGCGCACCGCACCATGCTGGGGACTGTTCTCGGCTTGGCCCACCGGTGTCCGGCCTGGGACCCGCCCCATCCCGGTTACCCGGGGACTGTTCTTGGCGTGGGCGCGCCTGAGGAGAGAGGGAGCGCGGCGGCCGAACGACGAGGGAAGACACCGACACAAGGGCGCCCAAGCCCGCGACGCCGAAGGTGGCGCCATAAGCACAGCCCGCGATGCCGGAGGCGTCGCAATAGGCAGGGCAGGCGTCGTAATGATCACGAATCGTCGCTGAAGTTCCCTGTGTCGTTTCCGTCGCCGGACGACTGGTCACCGCCGGATTCCTGCTCGCTGCCCCAGTCCAGGAGCCGGGTCGCGGTCTGGAAGCGGCGGTCCGGCTTGGAGTCGCCGAGGATCACACCGATGAGCCGGTGGCCGTCGCGATCGGCGGCGAACGACAGACAGTAGCCCGCGGCGCGTGTGTAACCGGTCTTCACCCCCAGGGCGCCGGGGGCCTTGCCGAGCAGTTTGTTGGTGTTGGTCCAGGTGTGAGCCCGGTGGGTCTTGGATGCGGGCACGACGTAGCGCCTGGTCGAGGCGATGCCCAGCAGCACCGGGTCGCCGAGCGCGGTCTGGGCGAGCTTGGCCTGGTCCTGGGCGGTCGAGTAACCGCCGCTCGGCTTGGGAAGTCCGTCGGGATTGGCGTAGCGGGTTCCGGCCAGGCCGAGCGAGCGGGCCGCGGTGTTCATCTTGGCCACGAACTTGGCGTCGCCGGGGCCGTACACGCGGGCCAGCGCGTGTGAGGCGTCCGCTCCAGAGGGGAGCATCACCCCGTGGAGCAGGTCCCTGACGGTCAGGCGCTCCCCGGCGCGGAGCGAGGCGCCGGTCGCGTCGTTCGTCGCCGCGTGCCGTACGTCGGCGGCGTTGATCTGCACGACGTCGTCCAGTTTGGCCTCGCGCAGCACGACGTACGCCGTCATGACCTTGGTCAGGCTGGCCACCGGCATCCGCTTGGTCGCCTGCTTGCCGAGAAGGGAGGCCCCCGTGGTGGCGTCGAAGAGGTAGGCGGCTCGCGCGGCCACCGTGGGAGCGGCCTTCCCGCCCTTCCGAGGGGCGCTGTCGGTCGCACCGTGCGCGGTGTCGTGCGCGGCGCCCAGCGTCTGTACGGTGACGGGCCGCTGGGCGTAGGCGTGGGCGGGTGTGACGGACCCGGTGGTCACGGCGGCCAGCGTGGTACAGATGATGAGGCGGATTCCCCCGGTTTGCATGGGAGTCATGGTGACAGAAGTGGCCGACATTATGCGGGCCTTGATGACTCGCCCGGGGAAACCCCGCCCCTCATGTCATGCCGGAGAGCGGAGAGCAGTGCGCGGGATCAAGTGGTGGTGAGCTCGTTCTCCGTGTGCCGCCGTGCGGTCCTGCGGCGGCGCACGCCCACGAGGCAGGCGATCACCAGGATCACCGCCGCGAGGCCCGCGCCCGCCAGCAGAGGTGATTCGGCGGCCAGCTTGAGCCAGCCCCAGATCACCGAATAGAGGCCGAAGGACGTCACGGGAACCCAGGTCAGGCAGCCGAGCGCGCTCGCCACGGCGTACCAGGGGTAGGAGATCCGCAGCACTCCCGCGACCCAGGGCAGTGTGTGCCGCAGTCCGGGCACCCAGAAACAGCCGTAGACGGCTAGCGCCCCCCACTTGCTGACGGCTTTCTCGACCCTGCGGATGCCCTCCGGGCTGATCTTCCGGCCCACCCGGGAGGAGTAGAGCCGGGGGCCGAGTTTACGGCCGATCCAGTAGTAGGCCTGGAATGCACCGAAAAGGGCGACGCCACCGATGAGGACCCAGAGCCACAGCGGCATGCCCAGGACAGAAGCAGAGGTGGGGTCGGGGATGCCTGCTGCGAACAGTCGCATCTGTCACATCACCACCTAACTGGCCTGTCTGTCCCAATTGATATTAGGGCAGGCTTACCTAGCCTTGTATACCGGAGTCCCGCGATGGGCACCAGAGCACTGCAACCGGACGTCAAGCGGAGATCAACCATCCCGAGTTACATGTATGGGTAACGAGAGGAAGGGATCCGTCATGAGTCCGCGAGGCAGTCTCACGCCGGTGGTGGCGAGCGGGACCGCGAGCGTTGTGAAACTGCTGGTCGCCACACTCGCCTTCACCGGAGCCTACGTGGGGGTCGAGGCGTCCCGTACCACCTCGGTCCCGGCGCGGGCGAGCATGGCCGCGGGGACGACGGGGGCCGAGAAGGCCCAGGTGGAGACCGTGGTGCTGTCGTCGAAGTCGATGCAGGACGCCACGGCGCAGGCTCCGGCCGCGGGGACGGTCACGGTCAGTCCCGTCACCGGAGCCGGGTCGTGTGACAGGCCGTACCGGATTCAGAGCGTGATCGACAACCCCCACCCTGACCGGACCGTCTCGTACGGCTGGCGCCTGCAGCGCTGGAGCGAGGGCAGCCGGAGCTGGCGCACCTACCTGAACGGGAACTCCGGCTTCACCGGCAAGAGCCAGACCGTCGAGTGGCAGCCGCACGTGGTCGACAACCCCGGCTGGTACCGGGCCACGCTGTCGGTCTCGGACGGCACGTCCCTGCGCAGCGCGAAGTTCCGCGTCAGCTGCTGAGCCGAAACCGCCGGCCGTGGGGTGAGGGCCACAGGGCGAGCGCCGTCAGGTGCCGAGTGAGCGCTGCGCCGCCTCGACCCAGCGGGTCACGCCGACCCGGCGGGCGACCGACAGGGCGTTCTCGTAGTGGGGTCTCACCGCGTCGGAGAAGCCCAGCCTGAGCGCCAGGTCGCCCAGGGTCAGTGAGACCGGCCACAGCGCGACCACCCCGGTGCCCGCGCCCGCGATCCGCTCGGCGAACGGCTTCAACGTGTCGTAGGCCTCGGTCATTCGCTCCCGGTCGTCCAGCAGCATCCCGGCCAGGGCGCGCCAGATCATCGCCAGCTCGTACAGGAAGTCGGGGCGGACCGGGGTCTTGATCGCGATGACGGCCCGCGCGTCACGCGCGTGCCCTGCGGAGGCCAGGGCGACGGCGTACGCGTCGAGGGTCCACTTGGCCCCACGCTGGTGAGCCTCGGCCAGCGGCTCGACCATGTCGGCGGCCCTGCCGTTGACCAGGTGCAGACAGAACGTGGTGATCAGCGGCAGGTCCTGGCGGCCCTCGAGCATGCCCGCCCTCGCGGTCAGCCTGGCGGCGTCGCGGTAGGCGCGCTCCGCGCCCGCGAAGTCACCGGCGATCATCAGCCGCTGCCCGGCGTACCACGCGCCGACGGCGGCGGGCGCGGGCAGGCCGTACTGCCTGGCGAGCCGCTCGGCGGAGGCCACGTGCGCGTCGGCGTCGGCGAACGCGCCGGAGGCGGCGGCACACTCCATCAGCACCAGGTGCGCCAGCGCCTGGACGGAAACCTGGCCGGTCGCCTTGCCGACCTCGAGCAGCTCCCTGCCGATGACCTCGCGCTCCCCGACCGGGGTGATGCCGTACGACTGGCGCAGTCGCCCGCTCAGCGCGGTCGCGAGCAGCGCCGGGTCGCCGCTGCGCCTGGCCAGCTCCTCGGCCTCCAGCGAGGCCTGCTCACCCCTGGGGGTCGCCGACCCCTCGAGCTCCAGCGCCAGGGTGGCCAGCAGGCTCGCCCGCAGTGACTGCTCGCCCGCGGGCAGCTCGACCAGCGCCTGCTCGGCGACGTCCACGATCTCCCACGCGGTGCGGGTGAAGTCGCGGGCCATGCCCTTGTGCGGCACGGCGAGGGAGGCGGCGACCCTGGCGGTGAGTTCGAGGTTGCCCAGTGGCAGGGCCGCGTCCATCGCCTCGCGCCGCCGCCTGCGGGCCGCGGCCATGTCCCCGCACAGCGCCAGTGCCTTGATGAGGTTCAGGGTCAGCAGCAGGCGCTCGCGGGTGGTCTCTGGGGTGTGGGTGACCCCGGACCTGTCGAAGGCGGCGATGGCCTGCTCCCACAGCGAGGCGGCCTCGCGGTGGGCGAAGCGCCGCTCGGCCTGCTCCGCGGCGAGGCCCGCGTAATGCACCGCCTTGCCCGCCGTCTCCGTGGTGCCCGCCGCGTCGTAGTGGTGGGCGAGCGCGGCCACGTCGCCCGGGTGCCTGCGCTCGATCGCCACGGCGACGGAGGCGTGCAGGCGGGAACGGCGCAGCCTGGAGGCGTCTGAGTACAGGGTGTCGCGGACCAGGTCGTGGTCGAAGCGGAGCATGCCGGGACCCGGCTCGGTGACCAGCCCGGCGAGCAGCGCGGCCTCGACCGCGTCGACCACCGCGTCCTCGTCGCCTGTGACGTCGACCAGCACGTCCACATCGACGTCACGGCCGATCACGGCGGCCTGCAGCAGGATCTGCTGGGCCGCGGCGGGCAGCCGGGAGATCCGCCGCCGCAGCACGTCGCGGACCCCGGAGGGCACCCCGGAGATCACCTCCGCCGCCGTCGCGCGGTCGCTCACCGCCTCGGCGTCGAGCAGGCGCACGGTCTCGCGCACGAAGAAGGGGTTGCCGCCGGTCCGCTCGACGATGCTGTTGACCGCGTCCTCGTCGACCTCGCGCACACAGGTCGCCCTGACCAGCGCGGCGACCGCCTCGGTGTCCAGCCCGGTCAGGCCGACCCGGACGGGACCGAGCCGGGCCAGGGCGGCGAGCACGTCCGCCTGCTGGTCGCTCAGCTCGCTGTCCCTGCAGGTCACAACCAGCAGCACCCGGCTGGTCGCCAGCAGGCTCGGCAGCGCGCGCAGCAGCGCGAGGGTCTGGTCGTCGGCCCAGTGCAGATCTTCGAGCGTCAGCAGGATCGGCGTCTCCCTGGCGACGGCGGCGAGGTAGCCGCCGACCGCCCTGTGCAGCCGGAAGCCGCCTGAGGCCTGGTCGTCGTCGGGCTCAGGGGCGGCGTCGTCCAGGAGCGGGGCCAGCAGCTGGGCGTACTCGCCGGGCCCCGCGGCGCTCACCAAGGTGCGCAGGATCTCAACCCACGCCCAGCCGGGAGGGGTCGCGCTGCTGTCGGGACACGCCCCGGAGGAGGTGCCCCAGCCGTCGTCGGAGAGCCGCTTCGTGAGCTGGCGGACCAGGGTGGTCTTGCCCGCGCCCGCGTCACCGCTGATCACCGCGACGGTGAAGCGGCCCGTCCTGGCCGCCGCCGTCACCAGCCTGCTCAGCTCGGCCTCCCGGCCGACGAACGGCTCAGGCTCCAGGGGCGGCAGTTCGGCCGGGGCGACCGCGGGCCGGGGCGGCCAGGTGTCGGCGGGCATCACCGGACGCTGCCTCGCGAGCGGTACGGCGAGCTGTAGCCCAGGGTCCTGCGACAGGATGTCCGACTCCAGCTTGCGCAGCGCTGGCCCGGGGTCGATGCCCAACTCGTCGGCGAGGATCGTGCGGGCCCTGCGCAGCGCGGCCAGCGCGTCGCCCTGCCGCCCGCACCGGTACAGGCCGAGAGCCAGCAGCCGCCAGCCCTCCTCGCGCAGCGGGTGCTCGGCGGTCAGGGCCTCCAGGTCGGGCACGGCCTCCGTGGGCATGCCCAGGCGCAGGCTGCTGTCGGCGTGCCGCTCGCGGGCCACGAGCCGCAGCTCGGCCAGCCGGTTCACCTCGGCCTCCGCCCACGGCTGGTCGGCGAAGTCGGAGTACGGGGTGCCGCGCCACAGCCCGAGGGCCTTCTCGAGGCGGGCTCGCGCCGAGGCCGGGTCGTCGCCCTCGAGATGCTCTCCCGCCGTGCGGACCAGGGCCTCGAAGCGGAGCGCGTCCACCTGGTCGGGAGCGACACGCAGCGCGTAACCGGAGGCGACGGTCACCAGCAGTCTGTTCGGGCCTCCGCGCGGGCGGCCTGGCTCGAGGACCCGGCGCAGACGGGAGATGTAGACCTGCAGGCCAGACTGCGCGCCCTTGGCCGTGTCGTCGTCCCAGAGGTCGTACAGGAGTGAGTCGACGGGCACGACCTGCCCGCGCGCCACCAGCAACCGGGCGAGGACGGCACGCTGCCGTAACCCGCCCAGGTCGATCTCGTCGTCACCGGAGTGCGCCTCGACCGGACCGAGGACCCGGAACGCCACGATGTCAGCCGCCATATCAGCCGCCACGCTATGCGGGCTTTCGAATCGCGCACAAGGTCTTTCCCAATCTAGCGGCTGATCGGCTCTTTCTCGGGGGCCTGGACCACGCTCTCGCGCCGGCGCAGAAGCGTCCACGCGCCGAGTGCCAGTCCGCCGAAGGGGATTTCGACAGTGTAGGTCCAGAAGCCGAAAAGCAACGCAGCGGCCGTCGCCGAGTCGAGCGGAGCCCCGAAGAAGACCAGCGCGCCGACGGTTCCCGCCTCCATGATGCCGGTCCCGCTCGGGGTGACCACGGCGGTGGTCAGCACCCTGGACAGGGCGAAGACCGCGATCGATTGCGCCAGCCCCGGGTAGGAGCCGGTCGCCTGCAGGCAGCAGACCATGATGAGCCACTGCAGGCCGAGGAAGAAGATCATGCCCAGGGTCAGCCCGGGCCAGCGGTGCCGTACGACCTCGGAGGTGTCCGCGCGCAGCTTGCGCAGGGACTCGGAGAGGCCGTGCTCGCCGGGACGGATCCGATGGGGGAGCAGCCGGGCGGCGGCGTCGAGGGCGCGGCCGAGCAGGGCGGCGGCCCTGTCCCAGTAGAGCGCGGTGGCGACCAGGGCGACCAGGGCGAGGATGGACAGCGCGCCGACCCAGCCCGCGCTGGTCACGGCGGGGCTGAGCCGCTGCCCGCTGAGGAGCAGGGCCAGGATGCCGACGGCGGGCAGGATGAAGCGGAAAAGGGTGTTCCAGATGCCGCTGACCAGCGTCGAGACCACGACGGGCCGCAGGTTGAAGCCCCAGCCCTTCGTCATCCCGATCGTCATCGCGACCCCGGCCGCGCCGCCGAACGGCAGCAGGTTGCTCACCGCGCTGCCCGCGGCGTTCAGCGTGAGGGCCTGCAAGTGTGTCAGACCGGGCAGGGAGGCGGTCAGCACGAACGTGTAGGCCAGCAGGCTGGCCAGCCAGACGACGGCCATCAGCGCGACCGTCTGCCAGCTCAGCTTGGCGAACTGGGCGCCGATCTGCGTCCACGAGACGTGCTTGCCCGTCAGCGCCTCCACGATCTGCGGAAGGAAGCGCACGAGCGTGGCGGCCAGTGCGAGCGACACGACCGACAGCCCGATTTGGACCCACTTGTTCTTCATCTAACCCCCTTGACCTAGTCTGCCGGTCCGGGGCTCATCCTTTGGGAGGAACTTCGAACGGGTGCTTCAGCCTGGTACCTGGTGGCAGCCCGCGCCGGACGTACCATTCTGTGCCGAAAATGAGACGATAGAGCGGCAGCGGGACCTTGAGCATCACCCCGAGCGTTCGGGTGTCCGCCCCGGTCGCCTGGGAGGCGTGGGCGGCCATGCTCGCCCGCTTCTGCCGGGCGAAGCGCCGTACGCCGACCCGGTGGGTGATCGCCCTGCCCGGGGAGTAGGCCCGTTCGAAGGCGCGAACGTCCAGCTGCGGGTAGAACCTGTGGATCAGGCGCAGTCCTTTGAGCAGCGGGTCGCGGTTGACCGTCGCCTCCAGCACGATCGGGGTGCCCGCGATCTCGGCCGCCCTGGCGCCGACCCGGTGCACCTGGACGTGGTCGGGGTGCCCGTAGCCCCCCGCGGGATCGTAGGTCGTCAGCAGGTCGGCGCCCTCCTCGGTGAGGATCCCGGCCAGCCTCCTGGCTGCCTCCTCGGCGTCCGCGTCGATGAACGCGTTGTCCGGGCGGTCGTCGGCCACGCCTCCCCCGGGGGCGAGCCCGGAGTCGCCGTAACCGAGGTTCACCACCCTGGCGCAGCCGAGCGCGGCGGCCGACTTGTACAGCTCCGCCATCCGGGCGGCGCCCAGCGCCTCACCGGGTTGGAGGTCGGCCTGGCCACGCTCTCCCGAGGTCGCGACGACCAGGACGACCCGGTGCCCCTCGGCGGCGAGCATCGCCATGGTGCCCGCGGTCAGCAGGGCCTCGTCATCGGGATGGGCATGGAAGAACACGGCTGTTCTGACGGTCTTGATCGCCCTCACTCCGTTCGCGCGCTCCGGCCCGCCCCCGGCGGGCACGCAGGCATGATCTCACGCGGGGCTACGCTGGCACGGTGAGGATCCTCCACGTCAGTGACTGTTACCTGCCGCGCCTCGGCGGGATCGAGGTGCAGGTGGCCGACCTGGTCCGGATGCAGCGGGAGGCGGGCCACGAGGTCGAGGTCGCGACCGCGACACCGGGGGAGCCCCTGCGGGGCGTGCACCGGATCGTCGCGAAGCTCCCCTTCGACCTGCCCGTTCACCCGTTCGGCGTCGGCCATCTGCTGCGCCTGGTGAAGGCCAGGCGGCCCGACGTGGTGCACGTCCACACGGGTGCGGTCTCACCGTTCGCCTGGATGGGCGTTCGCGCGGCCGTACGGGCGGGCCTGCCCGTCGTGGTGACGGTGCACAGCATGTGGGACCCGGTCACCCGAGGGGTCTACCGGGGGCTGCGGCTGCTGTTCGAGTGGCACCGCTGGGGGCTGGTCGGCACCGCGGTGAGCGAGGCCGCGGCCGTGCCGATCCGCGCGGTCGCGGGCCGGGGGGTGCCGGTGCACGTGGTCTCCAACGGCCTGGACGTCTCGGGATGGCGCTCCCCCGCCCGGGCCACGGGCGCCGCCTCCGATCCGGCCTCCCGCTCGGTCTCCGGGCCCGCCGCCGATCTGGACTCCGACCCGGCCCTCGACCCGGTACGGCCCGAGCCCGGCGAGCCGGTGCACGTCGTGGCGGTCGGGCGGCTCGCCCCCCGCAAGCAGCCGGTCAGGCTGCTCAGGCTCCTCAAGGAAGCCCGCGCCCAGGTGCCGAGAGAGACACGGATACGGGCGACCATCGTCGGAGACGGCCCCGCGCGCTCCCAGATGGAACGCTACCTGCGGGCCAACGGGATGACCGGCTGGGTCTCGCTGCCGGGCCGCTACAGCCGCGACCGGATCCGCGAGTTGCTCGCCTCCGCCGACGTGTTCGTCGCCCCCGCGCCCAGGGAGTCCTTCGGGCTGGCGGCGCTCGAGGCCAGATCGGCCGGGGTGCCGGTGGTCGCGCGCGTGCAGAGCGGGGTGGCTGACTTCGTCCGTCCCGGCAAGGAGGGTCTGCTCGGCGAGAGCTTCGAGGGCCTGGTGGCGTCAGTCGCCAGGCTGGTCCGCGACCGTGAGCTGCGCGAGTCGATCGCGGCGCACAACCGGGAGACCGAGCCGGTGCGGAGCTCGTGGCCCGTGGTGCTCGCGGGTTTCGAGCAATGTTACGAGGAGGCCAGAGAGGTCAGGGGCTGACAGCGGGCTGACAGAGAGTAAAGGCCGGGGCTCGCGGGGCGTGGGAGACGGCACGCGAAGCTGGGAATCGGCGCGCGATTCGGGGCGTGATTCAGGGGCCCGGCGCGTCGGTCGCCGGTATGGGAACGCTGAAAGCCCCTGCCGGGCGGACGGCAGAGGCTTTCGAGGTCGATCGGCACGGCCGCCGCGCCGCACTGCCCCCCGCAGGCGGAGCGACGGCCGTGCCGGATGTGCCCCCCTCTCCCCGAAGGGGGCACGGGTCCCGTCAGCTTGAGCAGGCCTTGCCGAGCTTGGCGGTGGCCTCCTGGCTGCTCTTGGCCATGTCCTGGGCGACCGTGGCGGCGCCGGCCGGGTCCTTCGGGTCGATCTTGAGCTTGCCCCACGTGGTGGAGAAGTCGTTGAGGGCGGAGGCGAGGTCGCCGTCGGCCTTGCCCGCCAGAGCCTTCAGGTCCGCGGAGAACTTCTGGTTCGCCTCGTTGAACTTGTTCAGGTCGCCGGCCGAGGCGGACGCGGTCGAGGCGTAGTCCGTGAAGAGCTTCTGGGCCTCGGTGCAGAGCGCGGCGTTGCCGGATCCGCCACAGGCGGCGGTGAGGGAGAGAAGGGCGGCTCCCGCGACGGTGGCGGCGATACGACGGGAGGAGAGGACGGAGAACATTTCTGCCTTTCATTGCATTTCGTGACAGGCAGAACTCTAGAGGATCTTACTTGCGGCTCACTTTCATGATGCTTACAGGTGGGGCTTGAGTGACGCAGCGTGATTCCCGTCCCGCTGTGGGTAGGAGCGCGGCATGGCTGAGGTGATGATCGATGGTCTTCGCCTCGGTCCACTCGACCAGGGCGACCCCGTGGGTGGCCATCCTGTTCACCACCGCGATCGCGGCGGTGCTGGTCGCGACCGGCGACGTCGGCGCTCTGGCCGACACGACGGTGCTTCTGCTGCTGCTGGTCTTCGCGCTCGTCAACGTGGCCGTCCTCGTCCCGCGCAAGGACCCCGTCGACCACGACCACTACCGGGCGCCCGGCTGGATGCCCGCACTCGGCGCGGTGGTCTGTCTCGTCCTGGCGCTGCCCGTCACGGGTCGCGGCGCCGACGTCTACGTCCGCGCGGGCGTCCTGCTCGCCGTCGGGGTGGTGCTCTGGTTCGTCAACAGGCTGTTCCTGTCAGAACGGAAGCGCCCGTCCTGAGGGCGTGCGCAGGTCGAGCGAGACGGGCTGACGAGGCGGACGAGGCTTATGGGTAATTTGGACACGTTTCATGTCACACTCCCCCTTTATTGGAGTTTGGGAGAGACTACGACATTTCACTGACATTTTGGGGCGTTCTATGGCGGCCGCAGTGTTTCTGGCGGGCCATCCAGCGGAAACGGAGTTCTTCTCCGGATCGTCAACGGGTCGCGAACGCCGATGGGACAGGGGATGCGCGCGGAGAGGGCGGACGCGGGGGAGGAGCGGAACGCCTCGGGTAAAACTTGAAAACGAACAGAATCATCGAGCCGCCGAGCGGTCCGCGTGGCGCCCGATGACACGCGAGCACCGGAGGGAGGGGACGGTCGCCGTGCGGTCGGGCCGTCGCGCTCAGCGTCTGAGCACGAAGTCGTCCTCGTCGTCTCCGACACCGACCGAGCCGACCGCCCACAGCGTGGTGGCGCTGGGCACCCAGGTGATGCCCACACGGTTGACGTCGTCGCTCTCCTCGTACTGCTGGTCCTGCCTGTGAGTCCGGAACAGCGGGCCGTACTCACGCGACCACCTCGTGCCGTCGAAGTGGAGGAAGAGCACCTGGCCCGGGTGGTCGGCGTCGATCCCGCTGATCCAGAGGTCGCCGGGGCCGGAGGCGGTGACGCCGTGCAGGGTTCCGCGGGCGACCGGGACCTCGACCCTGGTCCACCGGGTGCCGTCCCAGTGCAGGACCAGCGGCTGTGCCCGCCGCCTCTCCGCCGCTCCCTGGCCCGTTCCTCCGGACTCCGCCGCGACTTCGCCGACCGCCCACACGTCGGACGGCGAGACCTGCCAGACCTGTCGCAGCGTGCCGCCGCGGACCGCGGGGGTCTCCATCTTCTCCCAGTTGCCGGAGTCGCCGTGCCAGACCAGCGGAGTGTGTTCCTTGTCCGATCCGACCGCCCAGACATTCCCCTCCCTCGCGGTGATCGCCTCGAAGGTGCCGCCGTCCTCGTTCAGCACGTTGCCGAACTCCCCGCCGACCCACTCCAGCAACACACCGCCCGCCGGGCCGTTTCCGGTGAACCACGCCTCTTTGCCGGTTGTGTCGGTTCCGTCGGCCGCGGCGACGTCCGTCAGCCGGTAGTCCTCGGCGACACCGAAGGGCCGCAGGGCCGTCCAGCGCCGCCCGTCCCAGCGCGCGGCGAACGCGCTCGCGCCATTGCCCGCGACCCAGACGTCGCCGGGACCGCTCGCGCTGACGCCCGTGAGGTGGTAGACATCGCGGTCGGTCAGCCCGGGCACCGCGTGCCACCCGGTGCCGTCCCACCTGACGACGGCGGGCGCGCCCTCCCGGTCCTCCGCGCTCAGCTGGTACCCGACGGCCCAGGCTTCACGGGGACCGGCCGTCGTCACGTCGAGCAGCGCGGAGCTTCCCGACAGAGCGGCGGGCTCGGCGGTCTTCCACGCGGCCGAGGCGGTGACCTCCCCGGTGGGCGCACCGCTCGGCGACGGGCTCTCCCGCGCCGTACGGCCCGGCGCCGAGCTCGGGGACACGGGGGAGCCCTCGGGCGAGGGCGTCGCCGTACGGCCGCCGCCGCACGCGGCCACCAGAGACATCCCGACGAGCACGAGCGCGGCAGGCCGCAGACTTCCCATATCAACATCCCTACCAGACGACCCGCCAGACGGCGTTCATCCGGAATAGTCCCGCCGCGCCTGGGCACCTGAGAGGACGAGGGCCACTGGACACCGGGTCTTTGATCGGCGCAGGTGTCCCGGCCGTCAGGGCGACGGCCGTGTCGTCTGGAACGGGGAGAGCGTCACATATCTGACAGGGCCGGGAAGGCGATCGGCGCGTTTCCGCTGTCCGACCCCAGGAACGGGGTACGTCACATGGGGGGCGGCGGTACCCAACCGACCCGTTCGGGTTCCCGGGTCAACAGAATGACCTGTCCCGTATGAGACAGTTACACGGCTGGGAGAGGTTTGGTATAGAAGGTTGATCATGTTCGTGGGAAATGAGCCGGAGTCGAGTTTCACCGCCACCTCCGGACTGCACGGCACGACACTCGTGGTACGGGCGAGTGGGGAACTGGATCACTACCACACGCCGGTGCTACGGGCGGAGATCGGGAAAGCCTGGGAGCTCCTGCAGTCGCCGACCCTCATCCTCGACCTGTCGGCCCTCACCTTCTGCGACTCCTCCGGCATCGGCGAGCTGCTCCAGGCACGCCACCAGGGCCAGCTCGCGGGCGTCCGGCTCATCCTCACCGGGGTCCAGGGAAACCTGGCGCGCAGGCTCAACCTCGCGGGCCTGACCCAGGTGTTCGAGGTGTTCCCCTCCGTCGCCGAGGCCCTCGAAGCCGCCTGACACCCCGGCCGCCCGCACGCGGACACCACTGCGGTGAGTGGTGCGCGGCCCGGTGAACGTCCCCGGTCATGCCCGGCCGTTCCGGTGAGACAGCCGGGAGAAGGGGTTTCCGGATGTGGTCCCCACCCCTACGGGGATGACCTGATCCGTCCGGTGCCGTGCGTGTACGGCCCTGCTGGAGCGGATCGGCGGGCTGTAGCGTGAGCGTCGTGGCTGATGAGAAGGCCGGGAGCACCGGCAGGGTCGTGGTGCTGGTCCTGCCCGATGTGAACCTGCTCGACCTGGCGGGACCGGTGCACGTGTTCGAGGCCGCGACGCACCTCGGGGCCGGATACCGGGTCGAGCACGTCGCCGACGACGAGCAGGTGGCCACCGCCCACGGGGTGAGTCTTGCGGGGCTCGGCCCCCTGCCGGAGGTCGCGGCAGGGGATCTGGTGCTGGTGCCCGGCCCGCGGCTGGGGGTTCGGCGACCGGGGCCGCCGTACGTGTCGGACACCGTGGTCGGCTGGTTACGCGAGGCACTTCGCGCGGGGGCGCGCCTCGCGTCGGTCTGCACCGGCGCGGTAGCACTCGGGGAGGCGGGCCTGCTGGACGGCCGTCGCTGCACCACGCACTGGGCGCTGACCGAGGCGATGCGCGGCAGATATCCGGCGGCCAGGGTGCAGGACGCGGTGCTCTACGTCCACGACGGGCCGATCAGCACCAGCGCGGGCATTTCCGCGGGCATCGACCTGGCGCTGTCGCTGGTCGAGCGGGACCACGGTCCCGTGCTGACCGCGGCCGTCGCCCGCGAACTGGTGGTCTACCTGCGCAGGGACGGGGAGGGCGAGCAGATCAGCCAGTTCCTGAAGCACAGGTCGCACCTGGACTCGGCCGTCCACCGGGTGCAGGACCACCTCGTGGGGAACATCGACGCCGCGCACACCCTGGCCGAGCTGGCCGAGGTGGCGAACCTGTCACCCAGAGGGCTCAGCCGGGCCTTCACCGCCGCCGTCGGGATCACGCCGCTGGAGTACCAGCAGCGGCTGCGCCTTGAGCACGCGGTGTCCCTGTTGCGGGAGACCGGCCTGCCGATCGACGCGGTGGCCGCCCGGTGCGGTTTCCGCGAGGGGCGGCACTTCCGCCGCCTGTTCAAGGCCAGGTACGGCATGCCGCCCTCGGTGTTCCGGCACGACAACGGCTGACCGGTCTCCCCGCGCCCCTCGTCGGCGTTCTCTCCTTCACACCCCACCGGTCCTTCACACCCCACCGGTCGCCCTTTCACACCCCACCGGTTACCCCTTCACACCCCACCGGTCGCCCTTTCACACCCCACCGGTTACCCCTTCACACCCCACCGGTTACCCCTTCACATCCCACTGCTTCCCCGCACATCCCGCTGGCTGGTTCCTCCGCGCGCTTCACTCCTCGCCTTCCCCGCCCATGGCCGGTCGGCCCGTTCGACGTTCGCCGCTCGCCGAGCGGTTCCCCGGCGCGGTTCGCAGGCCGGTTTCCCCTTCACCGTTTCACCGTCACAGTTCAGGAGTCGCCGCATGCCGCCCAGAATCAGACGCCTTCTCCGGATCGCCCTCGCCGTCACGCTCTGGGCCGCCGTCATGGCGGGAACCTGCGTGGCCGGGGTGGCCGTCTCGATGCGGGACAGCTACCCGGGCCCCGTGCGGGCCGTACCCGCGGGGGGATGGCCGCCCGCCCGTGAGGTTCCCCGGGAGCGGCCGATCGCTCAGGAGGCGTCGCGGGAACAGGAACAGCCGTCCGTCCGGGAGACGCCGAGCGCGACCGCGCCGGTGCGGACCGGTGTGAGGCGCGTCTCCGTGCGAAGTGCGCCGCCGGGACAGATCAAGGTCGCGGTCGTGGTCGGCGCGAGCGGATCCGTCACCACCGATGTGCTCGGGCCGTACGAGGTCTTCGCCCGTTCCAGCCGGTTCTTCGTCTACACGGTGTCCGCGCGCAGGGAGCCGGTCCCGCTGTCCGGCGGCCTGCGCGTGCTGCCCGAGCGCACACTGGCCGAGACCGCCGCCGGAGAGACGGCGCCCGACGTGGTCGTGGTCCCGGCCGTCGTCGATCCCGAAGGGGAGGCGGAGGCGCCGCTGCGCTCCTGGATCGGCCGTCAGGCCGCCAGAGGAGCCAGGATCCTGGGCGTCTGCGCGGGGTCCCGGCTGGTCGCGGCCAGCGGTCTGCTCAGGGGACGCTCCGCGACCTCGCACTGGGGAGTCATCGGGCCCCTCCAGCAGGACTACCCGGACACGCGCTGGGTGCGGGGCAGACGTTACGTCGAGGACGGTCCGGTCACCACGACCGCGGGCGTGACCTCCGGCACGGTCGGCGCGCTGCGGCTGGTCGAACGGCTGGCGGGGATAGCGGAGGCCCGGCGCGTCGGCGGGGAGGTCGGCTACCCCGGCTGGTCGCCCGACGCCTCGACCGCCATCCCCGCGGGCGAACCCGCACTGGAGGACCTGCCCTACGCGCTCAACGCCGCCTTCCCCTGGTTCGAGCCGGTGGTCGGCGTCGGGCTGAACCAGGGCGTGAGCGAGATCGACGTCGCCGCGGCGTTCGAGATCTACGCGGGTGGCTCGTTCGCGGCACGCGCGGTCGCGCTCGCGGGCACCACCGTGGTCACCACCCGGCACGGCATGACCCTCGTGGCCGAACCGGCCGACGGCACGGCACCGGCCGTGACCCGGCTGGTCGCCCCCGGGGTCGGCACGGCCCGCGAGGTCGATCCCGCGCTCGTCCGATGGGCGGCCGGGCGCGGGGTGGCCGTTGAACTGCCGCACGCCGGGCGCGCCGCGGGCGAGTCCGGCTTCGATCCCGTGCTGCGCGACCTCGCCGCCCACACCGACCTCGCCACGGCCCGCGCCACCGCCAAGTACAACGAGTACCCCATCGAGCACCTCACCCTGACCGGCCCCGCCTGGTCATGGCGGCCTACCCTGCTGTTCCTCCTGACCGCCCTCGGTGCGGGACTCCTCTCCTACACGGCCGTCCGGCTGATGCCTCGTTAGGCCGTCACTGTTAGGCCGTCACCGTGGGGACGTCACCGTGCGGGGCGTCGCCGAAGATGTCCCGGTGGGCGACGGACAGGGCCGTGAACAGGGCGCCGTGCAGGATCGCGTTGCCCTTGACCGTGCCCGCGCGCACCTGGGTGGGGACGGGGGAGAGGGCGTCGAGGTGCTCGGTGACCCGCGCGGCCAGGGCCTCTCCGCCGGAACGGCCCGTCTCCCCGCCGAGGACCACGAGCCCGGGGTCCAGGACCGCGACCGTGGTGAAGGCCATCCGCGCGATCCTGGCGGCCAGGATGTCCTGGTCGAGCCCTCTGATGGCCTCCGCGTCCAGCAGGTCGCAGAAGGACCCCTCGGGCAGGCCGAGCGGAGTGATCTCGCCCGCGCCTCCCGACGCGCCCCTGCGCAGCCTTCCGCCGAGGGTGACCGCGGCGCCGACGGCGTCGTCGAGCCAGAGCAGCACGAAGTCCTTGCGTCCCTGCGCGGAACCGGCACGGTGCTCGGCGACGGCGGCGAGGTTGACGTCGTTCTCCAGGGTGACCGGCGCGTCGATCCGGTGGCACAGCGTCTGGAGCAGGTGCGGCTGCCAGCCGGGCACGCCGTTGTCCGTCGCGAGTTCGCCGTTGTGCGGGTTCACCATCCCGGGGGCGCCCAGGACGACCGCGTGCAGACTCCGGGGACCGGCCGCCGCCGCGATGGTCTCCGCGATGGTCCCGGCCAGGGGAGCGCCCGGTCTCGCGGGCTGCCCGTAGGCGGTCAGGCCCCCCGCCGCCGGGGCGTCCGCCCCTCTCGACGCGCTCCCCGGCCCTGAGGCGTTCCCGGATCCTGAGGCGCCGCCCGTCCCGATCTCGCGCCTCACCGAGCCGACCGGCCTGCCGGTGATGTCGGCGACGGTCACGGTGACCGTGTCGCGCCGTACGTCGACCCCGGCCACATGTGCGCGCTCCGCCACGATGCCGTAGAGCCGGGCGTTCGGCCCCCGCCGCTCGTCGCCGCTCTTGCCGACGACCTCGATGAGCCCGTTCGTCTGCAGGCGTTCGATGAGGTCGGACACGGTCGGGCGGGACAGGCCCGTGAGTGCCCTGAGCTGCGGCGCGGTCAGCGTCCCGTGTTCGAGCAGCAGGTCCAGGGCGAGGCGGTCGTTGATCGCCCGGGCCATCTGCGGAGTCGCGGTCCTCATTTATCCCCTTTTAATCAGGAAGGCTGCCTGTTAGTTTCTCACACCATGCGCAATGACAATCAACGTGCCCGTGTCGCGGTCGCGGCGGTGTTCGCCGTCCACGGCGCGGTCGCGGGAAGCATGGCGACCCGCGTCCCATGGCTGCAAGACCATCTGCATCTCGATCCCGCCGCACTGGGGATCGCCCTGTTCTGCCCCGCGCTCGGGGCCTTCGTCGCCATGCCGATGTCCGGCCGCCTCGTTCACCGCTACGGTGGCCGCGCGGCCACGAGGGTCCTGCTCGCCCTGTGGTGCGTGGTGCTCGCGCTTCCCTCCCAGGCTCCCGGCTTCGTCTGGCTGTGCCTGATCCTCCTCGGGTACGGCGCCGCCGCGGGCATGTGCGACGTCACCATGAACGCCCAGGGAGTGATCGTCGAGCGACGTCTGGAACGCTCCGTCATGTCCGGGCTTCACGGCATGTGGAGCGTGGGCAGCCTGGTCGGCGCGGCAGTCGGGGTGATCGCGGCACAGGCCGGGGTCGACGCGCGCCTCCATCACGCGGTGGTGGCGCTCGTGCTCCTGCTCACCGGCCTCGTGACGAGCCGTGGCCTGCTCGACACCCGCGCCGAACCCGGACAGCAGGCGCCGCCCCGCTTCGCCGTACCCTCGCGGGCGATCCTCGCCATTGGCATCGTCGGATTCTGCGCCACCTTCGCCGAGGGCGCGAGCATGAACTGGGCCGCGGTGTACGCCAAGGACGTCACCGGCGCCGGGCCCGGTCTCGCCGCCGCGACCTACACGACCTTCACCCTCGCCATGGCCGTCACCCGGCTGGCGGGGGACCTGATCGTCCGCAGGCTCGGGCCGGTCGCGACCGTCCGCGCAGGCGGCCTGCTCGCCACACTCGGCGGGGTGGTGATCGCCACGGCTCGTGTCCCGGTGCCGGCGATCGTGGGATTCGCCCTGTTCGGCCTTGGGGTGGCCGTGATCGTGCCGCTGACCTTCGCCGCCGGGGGAAAGGCGACCCCGGTGCCGAGCCAGGGCGTTGCAGGAGTCGCGACGATCACCTACCTGTCGGGACTGATGGCCCCGGCGGTGACCGGCTGGGTGGCCCACCTGACGTCCCTGCCCGTCACTTTCGCCGTGCTCTCGGCCATCGTCCTGATGACGGTCCTCACCGCGGGCGTTCTGCGCCCCGCGGCGCGCGGGGAGGTGCCGTCCCCGGCCGAGGCAGACGCCTGATGGCGGACCGGGCCCGCCAGGAATAGTCCCGTGGCGGGCGGGGTTGGCGCGGTTATGGAACCGATCACGCATGGGCGGGTCCGCGTCGAGCGGACCGCGAAGAGGGTGCGGGTTTTCCTCGGGGGCAGGGTGGCCGCCGACACCACCGGGGCACTGCTGGTCTGGGAGGTGCCCTACTACCCGACCTACTACTTCCCTCGCGAGGACGTCGCCGTCGAGCTGAAGCCCAACGGCAGGAGCACGCACTCGCCGAGCCGGGGCGACTCGGTGCTGTACGACGTCGCGGGAGTGGCCGACGCCGCTCTCGCCTATCCCGACTCGCCGATCGAGGAGCTGCGCGACCACGTGCGGTTCGAGTGGGCGGCGGCCGACGCCTGGTTCGAGGAGGACGAGGAGGTCTACGTCCACGCCCGCGATCCCTACACCCGGGTGGACGTCCTGCCCTCCTCGCGGCACGTGCGCGTCGAGGTCGACGGAGTGACCGTCGCCGACTCCCACCGTCCCAGGATCCTGTTCGAGACGGGACTGCCGCCGCGCTACTACCTGCCGAAGACCGACGTCCGCCTCGACCTGCTCGTCCCGACCGAGACCGCGACCCGCTGCCCGTACAAGGGACAGGCGGAGTACTGGAGCGTGAACGGCCACGCGGACCTGGCCTGGTCCTACCGGACCCCGCTCGAGGAGAGCCAGCGCATCGCCGGGCTGATCTCGTTCTACAACGAGAAGGTCGACATCTACGTGGACGGCGTCCCGCAGGAGCGCCCGAAGTCGAAGTTCTCCTGATCAGACCAGCACGTCGAACGGGTTGACGACGGACACCCCCGTGCCGTCGAAGTCCCTGACGTTCCGGCTGACCAGGGTCCAGCCGTTCACCCTGGCCGTCGCGGCGATCAGGCCGTCTGCCGTCGGCAGCGAGCGAATGGCGTTCAGCCGTCCCCACTCCTCGGCGACTTCTGAGGTGACGGGAACGATGCGATCACCGAACTGCCGGTGGAGGCCGTGGAGCCATCGTTCCAGAGCGGCCGCCTGTGCGGGGTCCTTGCGTCTGCGGAGCTCGACTCCGCAGCGGATCTCGCCGACCGTCAGGCTGCTGAGATGGAGAGTGGGACCGTGAGCTGCGGCGATCCAGTCCTTGACCTGGAGGTTCCCGTTCCGCTTGCGTGCCTCGGAGATCACGTTCGTGTCGAGGAGGTAGCCGGTGCTCATCGGTCGAATTCGATCTTTCGGGGAAGGTCCCGGTTTCGTGGGAACTCGATGTCGTCATCCCAGTCGGGATCGGCGAGGAGGAACTGCCTGAAGTCGGGGGCGTCGCCTTTGAGACGGCGGTATTCAGCGATGTCGATGACGACGGCCACCTCCTCTCCGTGCCGGGTGACCACCTGGGGGCCCTCGCTCACCGCGCGCCGTACGACCTCGCTAAAACGTTGTTTCGCCTCCTGGACCTGCCATCCACTCATGGGCGCCCTCCTGTCTAGTCTGTCCAGACCCAGGATAGCTTGGGGCGACGCCTTGCGGAGGGCGGTCGAAGCCTGCGTTCTCCCAGCCCGAGGCCAGCCGGACACGGCCGCCCCGAGCACGATGTGTCGCATCCCCGAGACCGCCGCGTTTCGCCGCTCAGGCGGCGGCGGTCTCCTGGCGGGCGGGGACGGGCAGGTCCGTACGGCGGGTGCGCTCGCGCAGGATGGTCCTGAGCACCCGCAGGCCGTCCCGTACGGCGTGCAGGTTGCTGGTGCCGTGGATGCGGCTGCGCTCGTGGCTGGGAACCTCCCGGATCACGAGCCCGGCCTGCGCGGCGCGCACGTTCATCAGCGTCTCGATCTCGAAGCCGTCGCAGTCGAGGGCGAGGGCGTCGAGGTGGCGGGCCCAGAAGGCGTTGTAGCCGTAGCAGAGGTCGGTGTAGCGGGTGCCGTAGAGGCGGTTGGTGATCAGCGTGAGCATCCGGTTGCCGAGCGAACGGGTCGGGCTGATGTCGTCCGAACCGCCTCCGGGGGCGTAGCGGGAGCCCTTGGCGAAGTCGGCGCCCTCGACCAGCGTGGTCACGAAGGCGGCGATCTCCCGGCCGTCGGTCGACCCGTCGGCGTCGATCATGACGATGATGTCGCCCGTGGCGGCGGCGAACCCCTCGGTGAGGGCGTTGCCCTTGCCCCTGCGGGTCTGCGTGACGACACGCAACCCCGGACGGAGCGCCCTGGCGACGGCCACCGTGTCGTCCGTCGAGTTGCCGTCGACCAGGATGACCTCGTCGATCCAACCGGGCAGGGTCGCGAAGACGTGGGGTAGGTTGGCGGCCTCGTTCATGGCGGGAACAACCACGCTGACACTGGCGGCGAAGGGAGCGCTGTTCATGGTCACAGGATCGCCCGGCATCCCTGCAGCCCACTTGAAGCTCTCTTGAAATGACGCCCTCCGCGGCCGTGACCTGCCGTTATGGCGAAGGTCCCGAGCCGCTGGAAGGCCGCTAGAAGGGGAGCGCCTTGCCTGACGGGGTGCGGAGGTCGAGCGGCACCGGCTCACGTGGGGGACGCGGACGTTGGATGACGTGGATCCTTTTCACGATCCCGCTCCTTTCTGGGCTTGATCACCGGGTGTTACCCACGTGAAGCCCAAGAATCACCTATCTGCGTATCACATGAAGCACACTAGCCACACGTTCCGCCGCCGTGGCGACATCTTCGGCCTGTCCTATGCGGCCGGCCCATGAGAGCCAGAACCACCATTCGCCGTCCTCCTCGTGGGCGGCGAGGACATCCTCGGTCATGGTCGGAACCATCGGGTTGATCACGTGGAGGTGGGGATACGGTCCCGGGGACGCCTTCAGGCGCACCTGGAAGGAGTGCGCCTCCAGTTGGGAGGCGAGTCGCCGCAGATGGTCGACGGCCTCGCCACGCTCTGCCGTCATGTGGATCACTCCTGGCGGACGGTGTTGGCTTTAATGTGCAGAGTGCGGTTTGGCGGGATGTGAGGCAATCGGCCCCTCGCTGGATCGGCGCAGGACCAGTGGAATACACCAGAAAGTTGTCGCTGTTCCGTGCGTAAACCGCGAATAAAGGGAATGCAATGCACGAGCATGCTTACGCTGTGCTTCGCTCTCGTTAATCTTGTGTAAACAGCGACGGGGAGGCGCCGTGGCCCGAGGTGAACACGCTCCCGCATGCGCGCGCCGCTGGCGTGATCAGGCCCACTCAGAGCAGTGGACGCCGTGGCAGACCGCGCAGGCCATCCACGGCTGCTGCGGTGTCAGCCTCCTCAAGGCGCACCGGCTGGCCAGGGGATGGTCGGCCAGGCAGGTCATCCAGGAGCTCGAGGAGATGTGCGAGCGCCAGGACCTGGGGGAGGCCCGAGCCAGCATCGACCTCCTCAACGCCTGGGAGAACAGGCGCGCGCGCCCGCGCCCGCAGACCATCGACCTGCTGGCCCGACTCTACCGGGCGAACGCGGTACGGCTCGGCCTGGCCGGAGACTACTGCGACGACGACGGCGGGACCAGGGTCGTCGTGCTCTCCGGTGGTGAGGGCCGCGCGCCGTACCGCGCCGAGGACCGGATCGCCGACGACATGGAGCGGCGCGCGCTGTTCCACCACGCGCTGCTCGGCTCCCGGTTTGTGATGAACGGGCGGCTGCTCGCCGAGGTCGAGCGGACCCGCCAGGAGGTCGACCGCACCCTCGCCTTCACCACCGTGTCGGAGGAGCAGCTCGACTGGCTCGACGAGCAGGTGCTCCGCTACCGCCGCGAGTACATCACCAGCGCCCCGTTGCCGATGCTTTACCGGCTGATGCTCGAACTGTGCGACGTGCGGACGCTCGCCGCCGCCAGACAGCCCGCGATAGCCCAGCGCCGCCTGCTCAGCGCCACCGTGATGCTCGCGCTGCTGTCGGCGGACGCGCTGATGAAACTCGGCGACACCCGCCAGGCCCACGCCTGGTACGGCACCGCGCGCACCGCCTCCGACGACATGGGCGATCTGCGGCTGCGCGCCCTGGTCAGGGCTCAGCAGGCGATGCTCCCCTACTACTACGGCGACCTCGCCGAGACCGTACGGCTTGCCAGAGAGGCCAGGATGCTCGCCGGAAGCGCCCCCAGCTCCCCCGCGGCACTGGGCGCGGCGGCCGAGGCGCGGGCACTGGCCAGGCTCGGTGAGCACAAGGCCGCCAGGATCGCGCTGGCCGAGGCCGAGCGGATCTTCGCCAGGATGCCCCCGGAGGGCCACGACCACCTGGCCTTCCGCTTCTCCGAGCGGCGCCTGCAGTTCTACCGGATCGGCACCCTGATCGAGCTGGGGGAGGAGGTCGACTGGACCCCCGGCCCCTCGGGGACCTACGCCATCGACCCGGTGCTCATCCTGCTCGACCAGGCCGCGCACCTGGTCCGTAACGGCAAGATCGACGATGCCTGCCACCTGGCGGAGAAGGCACTGCTCCAGGTGCCGCCGGAGCACCGTACCTCCATCGTGCTCAGCCGTGCCAGGGCGGTGCTGTCGGAGGTGCCGGAGAGACGGCACAGGGTCACGGCGGTGCGTCGTCTCACCGACCTGCTCGCCGACGCCACACCGGTCAGCTGATGGGCCCGCTCGCGGAAGCGGCGTTCACGGTTCTGCGTGAGGTCTGTGAGGATCTGGGGATCGACCACCGGGACGCCGAGCTCCTGCGTGTGCGCAGCAACGCCGTCTTCAAGCTGCGCAGCAGGATCGTGGTCAGGATCGCCACCGCGCCGAACGCGCTGACCAGGCTTCCGCTGGTCCTCGCGGTCGCCCGCTGGCTGGCCCAGCAGGGGTTTCCCGCGGTGCGCCCCGCCGACGAGATCTCCGACCAGCCGGTGGTCCACGAGGGCAGGGTCGTGACCTTCTGGCACTACGTCCCGGCCAGCGGCCGTCCCACGACCACCGAGCTTGGCGAGATCCTCCGCAGCCTGCACCTGCTGCCGGTGCCTCCGGTGGCGCTGAAGCCGTTCGCCGACCCGCTGGCCGAGCTGCGGGGAACGGTCGACGGCTCCGCGGTGCTCACCCCCTGCCAGCGGGCCTGGCTGCTCGATCGCATCGCCGAGCTGTCCGAGCGCTGGTCGGGACTCGACATGAACGGCTCCCCGGTGCTGTTGCACGGAGACGCCTGGATCGACAACCTGCTGCGCTGCACCGACGGCCACGTGGTGCTCTGCGACTGGGACGGTGTCGCGGTCGGTCCCCGCGAGTGGGACCTGGTCCACACCTACCACGGTCAGCGCCGCTTCGGCCTGACCACGGCGGACGTGGACGCCTTCGCCGACGCCTACGGCAGCGACCTGCGCTCGTGGCCGGGATACTCCACGCTCATGGAGATCCGGGACATGTACGCGATCGGCATCCACATCCGCAACGCCGGGGCCGACCCCTTCTCCCGTAGCGAGCTTCCCCGCAGGCTCGACTCCCTGACGAAAGGGGAGCAGCACGTCCGGTGGTACATGTCGGAACCGGCTACTGTCTCCCCTTAAAGATCATCATGCGGGGGGACGGAACCATGCCGAAGGCTGCTTCACCGTACCTTTCACATTCGTAACACTCCGGCCGTGCTCCAGGCGCACCTGAGCCGGCCGCTCGCCCGTGGTCAGCGCGTGCCGCCCGCCTTGCGCCCGCGCATGTCGGCCATCGTCAGGTGGGTCGTCCAGGAGATGCCGTGCTCGACCCTGCCGGGGCGAGGTCCGGCCACTTTCCCCGCGTGTGACTCCAGCGAGGAGGCGGCGGACGCGGGGGTGGACAGAAGTAGCGTTGGCCCGGTCCCGAAGGCCACGGCGAGCAGGGCGAAGGCGAGGCTCTTCGAGGATTTCATCGTCACTCCGTCAAGGGTGAAAGAGATGTTTGGAAAGTGTCACGGATGGCGTGCCGGACACGAGTTCATTACTCCCCTGCTGGTTTTCCGAGTAAACAGGGAACAGTCTGTATCAATGTTCGAGTAAAGTGTCGGAAATGAAATAAAATATGCGTCCATTTCGTGTTGATCGGCGCCTTTCATGTCTTGTTGGGCGTCGCGGCGCCGTCCGCGTAAAGGCGGCGTTCGCCATGCTCGTGGGTACGGTGAGGCCGGCCCTCGGAAACCAGTGGCCCGGCGGCGCCCGCTTCCCGGCGGCCGGGAACGGCGCGCCTCTCCGATGAGCCATCCCGTGCCCGCATTCGGCATCCCGAACTCCGGCCGACATCTCGTCCGTAAAGTCGGGTGTGGAGGATATTCGGACGTCCGTCTCGGGCTTCGGCCGTATGCCTTAATGCTTTGGGGATTGTGGGGGGGCAATGTTGGATTATTTGGTTTTCCCGGGCATGGGGATGGACACGTCCGTGTGCGGGAGAACGGTCCCCTCCCGCACGGTGTGACATCTCCGCGCGGGCCGCGACGTCGCCGGTCGCCCTCCCCGGCGAACGCGGGGAATCATCCCGGTAGCTTTCCACCATGACCACCATCGCTGTCACAGGAGCCACCGGCAGGCTCGGCGGGCGCGTCGCCGCCAGGCTCGCCGCCGCCGGGACCGATCAGAGACTTGTCGTCCGTGACCCCGCCCGCGCGCCACAACTGGCCGGGGCGGAGGTCGCGCGGGCCGACTTCGCGGATGCGGAGGCGGTGCGCCGGGCTCTTGAGGGGGCCGGGACCGTGCTCATGGTCTCCGCCTCTGAGGCTCCCGACCGTGTCGCCCAGCACCGCACCTTCGTGGACGCCGCGGTCGCCGCGGGCGTCGGGCACCTGGTGTACGTCTCCTTCTACGGAGCCGCCCCCGACGCCACGTTCACCCTCGCCCGCGACCACTGGGCGACCGAGGAGCACATCCGGGCGCAGGGGGTGCCCTTCACGTTCCTGCGGGACAACATGTACGCCGATCTCCTGCCCCTGATGGCCGGAGAGGACGGAGTCCTGCGCGGCCCCGCCGATCAGGGGCGGGCCTCGGTGGTCGCCCTCGACGACATCGCCGACGCCGCCGTCGCCGTGCTGGGCTCGCCCGGCGAGCACGCGGGTGCGAAGTACGACCTGACCGGTCCCGAGGCGCTCACCCTCGGCGAGATCGCCGCGACCATCACCGCGGTCACGGGGCGCGCTGTCACCTACCACCAGGAGACGATCGAGGAGGCCTACCGGTCAAGGGCCCACTACGGCGCCCCTGACTGGGAGGTCGACGCGTGGGTTTCGACCTACACGGCCATCGCAAAGGGCGAGCTGGACGGTGTCAGCGACGCCGTACCGCGCCTGACGGGACATCCCGCGACGTCGCTGGCCGACCTGTTCGCCTCCTAAGCCCGTCGCTCGCCGTGCCGCCGCCGTGAAGGGCCAGGACCGTCGGGTTTCTCGCCTCTTCACGGTCGCCGCGCGGCGGGCGGCTCAGCCCGCGACCCTGTCCGGTACGGCCCGCGAGGCCAGCGGGAACGTGACCCGCACGCCGTACCCGCCGTCGTGCAGCGGGCCCGTGAACAGCCTGCCGTCGAAGAGCGCGACCCGCTCGCGCATGCCGATCAGCCCGTGCCCGTGCCGTTGCCCCCGCTCCTGCTCGCCCGCGTTCCCGGTACGGCCGTCGCGCGGCCCCTCGTCGAGGATCTCCAGTTCGAGCGCTCCGAGCCGGTAGGAGACCGTCACCCCGGCCGAGGTCCGGCCCGCGTGCCGCAGGGTGTTGGCGAGCGCCTCCTGGACGATGCGGTACGCCGACAGGTCCAGGCCGGGCGGAAGCGGGACCCGGTCGCCCTCGACGCTCAGCCGTACGTCGAGCCCGGCGCCCCGCATCTGCTCGACCAGGTCGTCCAGCCTGGCGAGGCACGGCTGCGGCGCCAGCCCGTCGGCCTCCGCGCCGGTGCGGAGCAGCCCGAGGATGCGGCGCAGCTCCTCGACCGCGTCGCGACCCGTTTCCTCGACCACGTGCAGCGCCTCGCGCTCGGTGAGCTGCTCGGGCCTGAGCATCAGCCGCGCTGCGCCCGCCTGCATCACCATGACGCTGACGCTGTGCGCGACGACATCGTTGAGTTCGCGGGCGATCCGGGTGCGCTCCTCGGCCACGGCCTCGCGGGCCAGCAGTTCCCCGCGCTCCCGGGCCTGGACCGCGATCTCCCGGTGGCGCCGTACGGCGACGCCCGCCCCGGCCGCCATGAAGGTCATCCCGAGCGCGATCGCCACGTCTCCCGCCCCAGGGGGCTGAGGGGACGTGGCCAGCATGGCGCCGACGAACACCGCCGTCATGATCACCCCGGCGACGGTCCGCCGGTCGCGCGTTGGCACCTTGCCGAGCAGGGTGAACAGCAGTAGGAGCTGGACGAAGAACTGCCAGGCGGTCACGGGCTCACCGGACCACACGAGCGCCGCGGCGATCGCCGGGGAGTACAGGCATATCACGGCGAACGGCGCGCGCCTGCGCAGCAGGACCAGCACTGAGGCGGCGATCGCGGCCGTGATCCACCAGCCGGGGTGGGAATGGCCCGGCACGCGGGTGGGCATGTCGAGCTCCTCGACCACGGAGAGTGCCGCGGTGACCGCCGCGAGCAGCCAGTCGATCGCGTTCGGGGGGCGGCAGCGGTCCATGAGACGAGGGTAAAGCGGACAACCGGTCGGTGAAATCCGCCTTGAGAGGGATAAGAGGCCCGGGAGGGCGCTTTGAACGGGAGGGCGCTTTGAAGGGGTACGGGGCCAGAAACGGCGCCTTGAGGGGATAAGGGGCCAGGAGTGGTCGGGTACCCGTCCCGGCGGGGGACGGGTACCCGGCGGGGTCAGAGCTCGATCAGGGACATGTCCGGGTAACGGTCGCCGATCGCGCCGTCCGGCGGCAGGGCCGCTTCCAGGGCGGCGAGCGCGTCAGGGGTCAGCGTGATGCCGGCCGCGGCCGTGTTCTCCTCCAGGTAGCGCAGCCGCTTGGTGCCGGGGATCGGGATGATGTCCTCCCCCCTGCTCAGCAGCCAGGCCAGGGAGAGCTGGGCCGGAGTGCAGCCCGCCTCCTCGGCGATCTTGCGGATCCCGGCGACGAGTTCCTCGTTGCGCGTCCCGTTCTCCCCGGCGAACCGGGGCAGGTACCTGCGGAAGTCGTCGTCGGGCAGCTGGTCGGCCGGGCCGAGCACACCGCCGAGCAGTCCCCGGCTGATCGGCGAGTAGGCGACCAGCGCGATGCCGAGTTCCCTGGCCGTCGGCAGGATCTCCGCCTCGATCCCCCGGGTGAACAGGGAGTACTCGCTCTGCAACGCGGAGATCGGGTGCGTGGCGTGCGCCTTCCTCAGCGTGTCCGCGTTCACCTCCGACAGGCCGATCCGGCCGACCTTGCCTGCCTCGACCAACTCGGCCATCGCGCCGACGGTCTCCTCGATCGGCACCTCCGGGTCGCGGCGGTGCAGGTAGTACAGGTCGATGTGGTCGACGCCCAGCCGTCCGAGCGAGGCGTCGGCCGCCTGCTTGACGTAGGCGGGGCTGCCGTCGACGCCGCGCTCGGCGCCCTCGCCCCTGACGACGCCGAACTTGGTGGCCAGCACCACCTCGTCCCTGCGGTCCTTGATCGCCCGGCCGACCAGCTCCTCGTTGTGGCCCCTGCCGTACATGTCGGCGGTGTCGATGAAGTCGACCCCCAGGTCGAGGGCGCGGTGGATGACCGCGATCGACTCGGCCTCGTCGATCTGGCCGTAGAACTCCGACATCCCCATACAGCCGAGTCCGATGGCCGAGACCTCGGGGCCTTCCTGACCAAGACGACGCCTGTTCATTGACTCTCCCGTGCTTTATAGAAGTCGATCTTGTAATCGAGGACCTCCAGGTCCTCGGTGAGCTGCGCGATCTGCGTCCTGACCCGATCCCGGTGGGCCTCCAGCATCCGCCGCCGTTCCGCCGAGGTCGCGGGCCCCTGTCTGCGCAGTTCGGCATAGCGGCACATCTCGGCGATCGGCATGCCGGTCGCACGCAGTCTGGTGAGGAAGTCGAGCCAGTCCAGATCGGGTGAGGTGTACTGACGGTGTCCGGCCGGGTCCCGTCTCACCATGTGTATGAGCCCGATGCGCTCGTAGTAACGCAGGGTGTGCGCGCTCAGCCCCGATTTGCGCGAGGCCTCCTGGATGGTGATCCCCATGAGACCACCTTGCTCCTTAGAGTGCGCTCTAAGTCAAGCGGGGACGTGCGGGCGGTACCCCTGGGGGAACGACCCTGAGGAGGCCTGCCCTACCATCGCGGGTTTTCTCCCAGCTCATGGGCCTGTGCCGATGGAGATCCCCCTGAAGCGGGCACCACCGTGACCCTGGGCTCCTCGGGGTTTGGTCAGGGGCGATTAGGGATCATTTCGGGTGTTCCGTATTGAGGCCTCTCGCCATGGTTGACCCATGGCAAGTCAGGCTTTTACCGGATCGAGAATGATCCTCGGTGGTTACGCGGCGATCGCCGCCGGAACCGTGGCGATGACGGGGTTGCACCTGGTCACCGGGCTCGACCCGGTGCACACCGTGATCAGTGAGTACGCGTTCCACCCCGACGGCTGGCTGCTGCCCGTCTCCCTCGGACTCTTCGCCACCGCCGCGACCGTGTTCGGCGTGGTCCTGGCCCGGCGGGGCGAGGACCGCGGGGCCGCGGCGCTGGTCGGCGTCTGGGGCCTGTGCATGCTCCTGATCGGAGCCTTCCCCACCGACCAGCCCGGTGTTCCGCTGTCGATGTCCGGTGGCATCCACCGGTACGCGGCGTTCGTGGCCTTCCTGACCATGCCGATCGCGGGCCTGATCATGGCCAGGCGGCACGTCGAGAGCCGGTACGCCCGCTCGGTGCGGTTGCTGAGCCTGGCCTCGCTGGGCGTGCTGGTCCTGGTGGTCATCCCCTACGTCGTGCGGATGTTCGGGATCGACCTGACCAACGACGACATCCCCGCGGGGGTGACCCAGCGGCTGGTCGTGGTCTTCGAGGTGGCGGTGCTCACGATGCTCGGCCTGGTGGCGCGGGCCCGCGGCGGGTACGCCCGTGCCCCGATCTCCGCGGCCGCCCGTGTTTCCGTCGCGGGCTCGGTGGTCCGCTGACCCGGGCCCGCCGGGCCTGGCCCGCTCTGGCGGGTCCGGCGGCGAGAGCCGGTGGTTCTGAGAAGGATGTGTGTTTTGTCGTCCGCCTGCCGTACGCTCCCGGAAAATCGATCAATGGAGAGGTGTGGCATGGCGGCGCGGAGCACGTACCTGGAGCTGTCGGAGGACGGCGGAAGCTCCCACAAGTTCTACGAGGTCGTGCACGACGGGCTGCAGGTGACGATCAGCTACGGCCGGATCGGTGAGCCGGGTCAGTCCAAGATCTCGGCCTTCGCCACCGAGGAGAAGGCCGCCGCGGCGGCGGCGAAGAAGATCGGGGAGAAGGTCAAGAAGGGTTACGCCCCGGCCGTGCGCGGGGTGCGCCAGCGCCGCACGGTCACCCGGCGCAGCGTGGAGAGCGTCCGTTCAACCGCGACCCAGGCGCCGGTGCTGTGGCGTTTCGCCAGCGGCGCGGCGGCGTTCGGCATCTTCGTCGACACCGAGCGCTGCTGGGTCGGCAACCAGAACGGCGATGTCTACACCGTGACCCACCAGGGTGACGTCGTCGGCCGCTTCCGGCTGCCGGATGGCGTGAAGTGCATCGTCGCCGACGACTTCTGGATCTACGCGGGGGCCGACGACGGCAAGGTCTACGACCTCAGCGGGAAGGTGCCCAGGGTCGCCTACGAGATCGCCGAGGACGTCGACATCTACTGGCTGGACATCCACGACGGAGTGCTCGGCGTCTCCGACAGGGCGGGCCGGATCACCACCATCGACCACGAGGACGAGTTCCAGTGGGCGCGCAAGGGGCGGGGTGACTCGGCCTGGATGGTCCGCTGCGACGACGAGGCCGTCTACCACGGCCACTCGACCGGCGTCGCCCGCTACGACGCCGAGGACGGAAAGCCGGTCTGGGAGACGGGCGTCGCGGGCGCGGTGCTGTTCGGCTGGCAGGAGGCGGACTCGGTCTATGCCGGTACGGCGCGCGGCGCCGTGCACAGGCTGCGTAAGTCCGACGGAGCGACGGAAGCGGTCTACCGCTGCGACGCGACCGTCTTCTCCTGCGCGACCGCCCCCGGAGGCCGTTACGTCTTCGCCGGAGACAACCACTCCTCGGTCTACTGTTTCGACCAGAGCGGCGAGCGCCTGTGGAAGCTGGCCACGGGCTGCGGCTCGGCCTTCTCCATGCAGTATCTCGACGACCGCCTCTACATCGTGACCACGGACGGCACCCTGGCCTGCATCGACGCGACCGAGGAGGCGATCAGGGCGGCCCAGGCGGGCACCGTCCCCGAGGTGGTCGACGTCAAGGCGGCGGCGAGCCTGGCCGTGGTCGAGCCGGCCGTGGCGCTGGAGACCGTGGTGCTGGACACCATCGCCGACGCCGACGGCGGGGTGGTCGTCGAGTGCTTCAGCGAGGGGGAGCGGCTGCGGGTCAGGGTGGTCAGCGAGGGTTACGATTCGCTCTGGAACGTGCAGTTCCCCAAGGGCGTGCGCGAGGCCGGGGCCCGCTACATCGTCGAGGGGGTCCGCAGCTCCGCGCGGGGCGGCTTCTACCGCGCCTACGGCGACATCAGGCGTCTGCTCTGACGGTCTGTTCTGACGGCGGGATGCGGGGGAGCGCCCCCGTCGGAGCCAGGTTCCCGGCCTGACCGGGTCGCCACCGGGTCGCCAGGAAGACTCCTGTCGTACGTGAGCCGCTCGTCGTGGATTTGTCATGACCGGTCGGTGTGGGCTCCCGGCCGGTCACAGGAAACGGCTGCCGTCCCGTGTGGGGGCGGCAGCCGTACTTCCCTTGCGAACCGGACTTTCTAGCGGCCGGAGCCGGAGCCGGAGCCGGAGCCGTCGAGGCCGGCGCGGCGCAGGGCGTCGGCCATCGCGCCGCTCGGCGCGTTGCGCTGGCCGCCGCGGTCCTGCCGCTGCTGGCCTCCCCGCCCCTGCTGACCACCCCGGCCCTGTTGGCCCTCCCGCCTGCCGCCGTCCCGGCGCCCGCCGCCCGCCTGGTCGCGCTGGCCTGAGCCCTTCGCGGGTTCGTCCTCGAGACGGAGGGTGAGCGAGATGCGCTTGCGCGGGATGTCGACGTCGAGCACCTTCACCCGGACGATGTCACCGGGCTTGACCACCTCGCGTGGGTCCTTGACGAAGGTGTGCGACAGCGCCGAGACGTGCACCAGGCCGTCCTGGTGCACGCCGACGTCGACGAACGCGCCGAAGGCCGCGACATTGGTGACGACGCCCTCGAGCAGCATGCCGGGCTTGAGGTCCGACAGCTTCTCCACGCCCTCCTTGAACGTCGCGGTCTTGAAGGCGGGACGCGGGTCACGGCCGGGCTTCTCCAGCTCGGTCAGGATGTCGGTGACGGTCGGCAGACCGAAGGTCTCGTCCACGAAGTCCTGTGGCTTCAGGGACCGCAGCACCGTGCCGTTGCCGATCAGCGTGGCGATGTCGCCGCCGGACGCGGAGAGGATCCGCCGCACCACGGGGTAGGCCTCCGGGTGCACGCTTGAGGCGTCGAGCGGGTCGTCGCCGCCCGGGATGCGCAGGAAGCCCGCGCACTGCTCGAAGGCCTTCGGGCCGAGCCTGGCGACGTCCTTGAGCGCCTTGCGGGAGCGGAACGGGCCGTTGGTGTCGCGGTGCTGGACGATGTTGTCCGCCAGGGTCGAACCGATGCCGGAGACCCGGGTCAGCAGCGGGGCGGAGGCGGTGTTGACGTCCACGCCGACCGCGTTCACACAGTCCTCGACCACCGCGTCGAGCGAGCGGGAGAGCTTGGTCTCCGCGAGGTCGTGCTGGTACTGGCCGACACCGATCGACTTGGGGTCGATCTTGACCAGCTCGGCCAGCGGGTCCTGCAGCCGGCGCGCGATCGAGACGGCGCCGCGCAGCGACACGTCCATCTCCGGAAGCTCCTGGGAGGCGAAGGCGGAGGCGGAGTAGACCGACGCTCCCGCCTCGGAAACCACGATCTTGGTCAGTCCGGGGACCAGTTTCACCAGCTCGCCCGCGAGCTTGTCGGTCTCCCGCGACGCGGTGCCGTTGCCGATGGAGACCAGCTCCACGTTGTGCTTCTTGGCGAGCGTGGCGAGTGTGGCGAGCGACTCGTCCCAGCGCCTGCGCGGCTCGTGGGGGTAGATCGTGTCGGTGGCCAGCACCTTGCCGGTCGCGTCGACCACCGCGACCTTCACGCCGGTGCGCAGCCCGGGGTCGAGACCCATGGTCGCACGGCTTCCCGCGGGGGCGGCGAGCAGCAGGTCACGCAGGTTGGCGGCGAACACGCGCACCGCCTCGTCCTCGGCCGCCTGCCACATGCGCATCCGCAGGTCGATGCCGAGGTGGACGAGGATGCGGGTGCGCCAGGCCCAGCGGACGGTGTCGGCCAGCCACTTGTCGGCCGGCCTTCCCTGGTCGGAGATGCCGAAGCGGTGCGCGACGCGCCCCTCGTAGGTGCCGGTCGGCTCGGGCTCCGGTTCGAGGGTGAGGGTGAGGACCTCCTCCTTCTCCCCCCTGAACATCGCCAGGATCCGGTGGGAGGGCAGCTTGGCGAACGGCTCCGCGAAGTCGAAGTAGTCGGAGAACTTGGCCCCCTCTTCCTGTTTGCCCTCACGGACCGCGGCGACCAGGCGTCCCTTGCCCCACATCCGCTCACGCAGCTCGCCGACCAGGTCGGCGTCCTCGCCGAACCGCTCGACCAGGATCGCCCGCGCCCCCTCGAGCGCGGCGGCGGTGTCCGCGACCCCCTCGCCGACGAACGCGGCCGCGGCGGCCTGCGGGTCGACGGACGGGTCGGCGAGCAGGCCGTCCGCGAGCGGTTCGAGCCCGGCCTCCCTGGCGATCTGCGCCTTGGTCCGCCGCTTCGGCTTGTAGGGCAGGTAGATGTCCTCGAGGCGGGCCTTCGAGTCGGCCTCCGCGATCTGCGCCGCCAGGGCGTCGTCGAGCTTGCCCTGGGAGCGGATCGACTCCAGGATCGCCGCGCGCCGCTCCTCCAGCTCGCGCAGGTAGCGCAGCCGCTCCTCGAGCGTGCGCAGCTGCGCGTCGTCGAGCATCTCGGTGGCTTCCTTGCGGTAGCGGGCGATGAACGGCACGGTGGCCCCGCCGTCGAGCAGCTCGACCGCCGCCTGCACCTGCCGCTCGCGCACACCGAGCTCGCCGGCGATCCGCTGATGAATAGACGTCGTCACGATCTCTCTTCCCTTGTGATGGCAGCCACCAAGCTACCGCGTGCGACGCGGGCGGGACGGCTCCCGGGGACAGATCGGCGGGCGGGATCAGAGGAGGGAGCGGGCGGGATCCTGGCGGGTGGGGGTCAGGCGCGTCCACTCGACGGTCGCCTCCGCGGCGTTGCCGCCGGGGGTCCCGGTCACCCAGTGGGTGACCTGGGGTCTCTCCCTGCTGTCCTGGACGACCCAGGTCGCCCCCGTGTCGGCGCCGTCGCGGAACAGGCGGGCCACTCCGGCACTGTCCACGCTCACCCTCCACGTCGCGAGCTGCCCCGCGGTGTTCAGCGAGTGGACCTTCTCCCAGACGGAGGAGCCCTTCCGCATCGTCCAGACCCCGCTCCGCTGGACCGTCAGCATCAGCCGCCTGGCGCCGTTCGCCACCTTCACGCCGAGGCAGACGCCGTTGCCGGTGCGAGGGTCGAGCGCGCTGTCGTCGTCGACCCGCCCCCTGAACTCCAGGGTGAAGTCGCACCCCCTGGAGACGTCGAGGGCGAGGGAGGCCTGGGACGGCTTGGCGTCGGCGCTCCTGAGACGGATCCGGCCCGCGCTGATCCGCGCGCCGCCGCTCAGCGCCCAGTCACCGGTGAGCAGGTCGCCGCCTCCGAGGGGACGGGAGATGTCCAGCCTGGCCACCTTGATGTTGGTCTGGTTGTGCTCCCAGACGACGTAGAACCGTCCCGGTTCGTACTCGTCGGCGCTGGGATAGACGTCCCACCCCCTGGCCGCGCCCTTGGTCAGTCTGGGGCCGTCGGCGAAGAGCCTTCCCGGCTCCCACGGCTCGCCGGGGCGCTTGACCTTGTAGTACAGGATCTCGCGGTACTGGTCGGGCCTGCTCACCGAGGTCCCGGTGAGCGGCCCGGCGAACGTGTTGTAGATCGCGAGGTACCGGCCGCCGGAGTCCCCGCAGAAGAGCGTCTTGACGTAGTAGTTGGGCAGGTTCGCGTCCAGCGTCATCGGCGACCACGTCAGCCCCCCGTCCGAGCTGGTCGCCGTGACGCAGTGGGCGGCGTTCGCGCGGTAGTAGGCGTCGCGTGCCGCGGGCGAGGTCCCGCCGGTCAGGTTGAGGGCCCGGGTCACCATCACGATCGTTCCGGGGACGTCGTGGGAGGGCGCGATCTGCGGCTCCTCAGCCGAGACGCCGGGCGGATTCTCCGCGAGCCCGCCCGAGGTCCAGGTGACCAGGTCGGCGGAGCGCAGCACGCCCGCCCTGGTGGTGCTTCCCGCGCGCCGCCAGTACGGCACGAGCCACAGCCCGCCGTGCCTGAGCGGCTTGCCCGCGATGACCACGCCCCTGGCGTTGTCGGGGACGTCGACGGTGATGGGGAAGTCGGTCCAGGTGCGGCCGCCGTCCGTGCTTCTCCTGGCCACCATGGTGACGGGGAAGCCGTCGACGTCGCCCTCCACGTCGCGGTCCTTGTCGATCGTGATGCGCCCGAGCAGCGCGTAGAGCGTGCTCCCGTCCTTGAGGAACATCACGTAGTGGTAGCGGTGGACGGCGGTCGCCGCGGCCAGCGTGCCGACCGTCCAGGTCGCCCCGCCGTCCCCCGACCTGGCGTACATGATGGAGCCCTGGTCCGTCGCCGTCGGGTCCCGGTCGTCCCGCAACCCGGCCCGCCAGGCGACCACCAGGCGCCTGGCGTCGAGGGCGGCGATGTCGGGGACCCGGTTGCCCTCGTGCGCCAGCTCGCCGTCGGGGCTCCGCTCGGCGATGCCGTACACGGTGACGGGGGGTGAGACATCCGATCCGACGACGTCGGTTTCCGGCCAGGACATGGATCACAGCGAACAGGCAGGGGGTGGCCGTGAGGTTGCCGTGAGGTTACGTCCCGGAGGCCTTCAGGATGCCTGGCGGGGGTTCGGGGGGTGCCGTGTCCCGCTTGACGCCGGTTCATTCGTCAGTAAGGGTTACTAACTAATTGTTCGCCCAGCCGGTCGGCCGGCTGCTCGCCCGAGGACGCGGAGGACGCATGGAGCCCGCCGTTCCGCCGGTCCTGGCCCGCCTGTGGCGCTCCAGGCTCGCCCGCCTGGCCGGGATCCTGCGCCCCTCGACCGGGTACGCGCTGCCGGTCGCGGACGCGGGAGCCGGGAGCGGGGGCGACGGTGGCGTCTCGCTGTTGCTCACCGGGGCCGACCCCGTCGTCGGCTCCCAGGGCTACCAGCTCGACGTGACCGGGAACGCGGTGGTGATTCGCGCGCGGACGGCCACCGGGCTCTTCAACGGCGTGCAGACGCTCCGCCAGCTCCTCCCGCCGCGGATCGAGAGCGCCACCGCCCTTCCCGGGCCGTGGACGGTGCGCGGCGGCCGGATCGTGGACTACCCGAGGTTCCCCTTCAGCTCGCTGTGCACGACCAAGGAGAGCACCTACGCCTTCGTCAAGGACGTCCTCGGCGAGGTCGCCGCGCTGACGCCGGGCCCCTACCTGCACATAGGAGGTGACGAGGCGAGATCGACCCCGTCCGACCAGTACGCCGCGTTCATGAACCGGGTTCAGCCGACGGTGGCCGCGACGGGCAAGACGGTCATGGGATGGCACCAGATCGGCGAGCCCGGGGTGCGGCACGAGGCGGGGCGCGTCCTGCAGTATTGGGGAAGGACCGACTCGGACCCGCTGGTGACCGACGCCGTGTCACGGGGCGCCCGGGTGGTCATGTCACCCGCGGACAAGACCTATCTGGACATGAAGTACACCTCGGAGACCGGGCCGGGGCAGAGGTGGGCGGGCTACATCGAGGTGCGCAAGGCCTACGACTGGGACCCGGGCACCTACCTGAGCGGCGTGCCCGCCTCGGCCGTGCTCGGGGTCGAGGCACCGCTGTGGACGGAGGCGGTCTCGACCGAGGAGGAGATCGAGTACATGGCGTTCCCCCGGCTGCCCGCCATCGCGGAGCTTGGCTGGTCGCCGTGGGCGGCGCACGCCTGGGGACCCTTCGAGCGCCGTCTCGGCGCCCAGGCCTCACGATGGACGATCATGGGCATCGACTTTCACCGCTCCCCGCAGGTGTCGTGGGACGATCCCGCCCCCGGCCAGGACGCGACCGCCACACCCGGGTGAACCCGCTACTCCACCCCGGCCGACGCCTCGGCGGAGGCGGCGAGCCTCTCCAGCGCCTCTCCCGTGAGGCGGTACGGGACCCACTCGTTCTGCGGTCCCGCGCCGAGCGACCTGTAGAACTCCGCGGCCGGGGTGTTCCAGTCGAGCACCGCCCACTCGACCCTGCCGTAGCCGCGCGCGACGCCGATGCGGGCGAGCTCGGCGAGAAGCCGCCTGCCGTACCCCCGGCCCCGGTGGCCGGGATGGACGAAGAGGTCCTCCAGATAGATCCCGTGCCTGCCGAGCCAGGTCGAGTAGGTGACGAACCAGATCGCGAACCCCGCGATCCCGTCCTCTTCCGCCTCGGTGTCCGCCGCGATGTGGCAGAACACCGCGGGAGCGGGCCCGAAGAGCGCGTCGTGGAGTTGCTCCGCGGTGGTCTCGACCTTGTCCAGTGCCTTCTCGTACTCGGCGAGGCCGCGGATCATGTCAATGATCGCCGGGACGTCCTCCGGCGTTGCGGGGCGAATCATTCTGGAAGTCTAGGCTTCCCCCCGGTGTGAACAGGTGGGGGCGTTTCGCCAAGCGGCTCGGCTCCCGTAGGTTGTCTGCTGATCGCACGCGGCCGAGGAACACGCGTGCCGTTGAGAAAGGCGGACCATCATGTCGGCAGAGCCAACCGGTGAGCGGTTGACGGAGCTCAGGCAGAAGTTCGCCGCCATCGACGGCGACGGCGACGGCTTCATCACCGAGCGGGAGTTCGGCGAGCACTTCCCCGATCTGCCCGCCGAGGCCGTCGGGTCGCTGAGCCTGCAGGCGGACGCCGACGGTGACGGGCGGCTGTCCTTCGAGGAGTTCGTCAGGATCGTCTCCCAGGACTGATCCCGCTCAGGACGTCCACGGACCGGTTCTCGACGCTGCCGCCCGTCTATCTCCGTGGCAGCGGGTCCTGCCGCTCGCTGATCAGCGTCGCGCACCTGCGGATCTGCGTCTCGTCGAACTTCTGCACCCCCGGAATCTGCAGGAGGCTCGCGCGCAGCGTCTCGTAGACCTCGTCGACGGGCCGCCCGCTGTGCGACGCACCGACGCGCCGCACCACCTGGGTCGCCCGGACGTCGAATCCCGGTTCCCGCGCGGCGGCACCTGCGGCCACGTCACGCAGGGCGGCGTTGTCCATCGTGATACGGACGCGAGGCATCCTCGCCCCTCCCTGAGATCGTCATACCTTGTCCGGATCACAGTAGGAGCCGTGAGACGCCGGTCAGGCTCCCGCGGAGATGTCATGAACCTTTCATCAGCGAGCCTTGATTCATGAGCCTTCATCCGAGGGTCCCTGGCCGTTCGCCGCTGTCCTGCGCGGGGGAGGCATCATGGCTGGGTGCGTCCGTAACCGATCTCCGATCGGCCGACCTGGGGAGAGTCTGTGACGACCTGGATGCTGTTCGACTACGGTGAGGTCATATGCCTGCCGCAACCGGCCGGGGCCATGGCGGCCATGGCGGCCATGGCGGGCTGCGACGGCGACGCCTTCCACGACCGCTACTGGAGCCACAGGGACGCCTTCGACCGTGGGCTGGCATCCCACCTCTACTGGAGCGGCGTCCTCGACCGGGACCTCGAACCGGGCGACCCCATCGTGACCCGGCTCGAAGACGCCGACATCGCCAGCTGGTCCCATCTCAATCCCGCCAGCATGGACATGCTCGGCGACCTCGCGGGCAGCCACAGGCTCGCCCTGCTGTCCAACGCCCCCGAGCCGATCGCGGCGGCCATCGACGCGGCCCCGTGGGCGAGCGCGTTCGACCACCGCTTCTACAGTTGCCGCCTGTCCCTCGCGAAACCGGACCCGGCCATCTTCGAAAGCGTCCTGGAAAGGCTCGGCGCCGACCCCGCCGACGTCACCTTCCTGGACGACCGGGCCGTGAACGTCGACGCGGCGGCCGGGCTCGGCATCAACGCGGTCCTGTATCGCCCGCCGGGGCACGCCGAGCACTGAGTCGAGCACTGAGTCGAGCACTGAGTCGAGCACTGAGTCGAGCACTGAGTCGAGCACTGAGCGGAGGCTCGGAGAGTCAGGGGGAGGCGGTCGGGACCGGCTCAGCGGGAGGTCGAGACGCTTCCCCCGAAGGCTCTCAGCAGGGATTCGTGCACGTCCCGGTCGATGGGGAACGCGTCGGCGAGCCTGGTCACCTCCAACAGGCGGCCGAGCACCCCGTGGACGCCCGCCAGGCGCAGCCAGCCGTTCTGCTCGTAGGCGCGACGCAGCGTCGCCAGCAGGATCCAGATGCCGGTGGAGTCGCAGAAGCCCAGATCGGTCGTGTCGATGATGATGCGGGCCCGCCTTCGTGCCAGCAGTTCCGCAAGCGCTTCCTCGAGCCGTGGGGCCGATATTTTGTCGAGATCACCGTTGAGTGACACCACGGAGAACCGCGGATGGTCGTTCACCGTGACGGAAAGCCATGTCATGATGCCCCGCTGTCTACGTCTGCTGAGACAGCGCCCTTATGGGAGCCGTGCGAAGGCGGAAACCACATCAACCACCGTACGCCCATGGTTCATGACAGTTCAACGGCCGGAGCGAACGGCGCGTGATCAACGGGATCGCCAGCGGGATTTCACATCGGGGCTGACCTCGCCCTTCGCCCTCCGTCCCTGCCGGGAACCCGCGTAGGCGGCGACCCGGACCGCCTGCAGCCACCCGGAGGGCCGCAACGCGGGATGGCTGTTCAGGACCGGGTCGAATCCGTCGGGCTCGTCGGCGTCGCGGTCGAGCGGGGTGTGGACGCTCAGCCGTGCCAGGGGGCGTCTGTCCGCGCCGTCGACGCCGAGGACGAAGTCCAGCGGCCTGTCCGTCACGGCCCTCGCGAGGAGGCGGAGGTCGGCGGGCACCCTCCTGGCCCGGTCACCGGTGACCGCGAGGAAGCGCAGTGGCTCTCCCGCGTGGTCGTAGGGCAGCACCGTCGAGTAGGTCGCCGGTGCGAAGCCGCGGCGGGGAAAGGGCAACAGCCCCGGCCAGACGGTCGAGGTCAGCAGCAGGTCGAGATCGCCTCCCGCCCCTCCCGCGCCCGGTAGGCGGACGGCCAGCCCCAGCACGTCGGGCAGCGCCCCGGGCAGGGCCGCCTTGGACAGCCGGACCAGTGCGGGGTGGTCGTCGGGCCCGTCGAGGGCGGGTACGCCGAGCATCGGATGGTCCAGCACGTGAAGCGTGGCCAGGAAGTACTCGCCGCCGGTGTACACCGCACGGCCGCCGCGCGTCGCGGCGACCCGGCGGGCGACGGACCTCGCGGCATCCGCCGTCCCCGGCGAGGTGAAGGACGCCGGTGTCATCGCGGTCACGAACCCGGTCTGCGGCATCGCGGGCACGAACCGGGCGGCGCGAGAACCGGCGCGGCGGCGGGCTTCGGTGTGCGGTCGACGACGATCACCCACATCGGATTCCCTCTTCCTCATCGGCTCGGTATGTCAGTCGCCATACCCGCTGTGCGGGCTCGAAACGAGGAAGAAGGGCGCTTCACGGAGGGAGAAGCCTCACGGAGGGGAAGGGGAGTTTCACGGAGGGGGAGGAGGGGGGAGGCCGTCTCGCCGGATGGTGGTCGTGGAGACGGCGGAACTCTGTCTTCCGTGCTCTGCCGTACGGCCTGCCTGGGGCCCCACTTCGCCGCGGGCCTGCCGCGCCTAGGCTGTCGTGAGGTGCTCCGCAGGGTTGAGGCGGCCGCCCTGCTCGTCGTGGTGGTCGGCGTCCGCGTCGTCGAACCACAGTCCGCCGTCCGCGAGATAGCGGAAGCGGATCGCCTGCTGCGACGGGATGGTGAGGGTCACCTGGTAGGTGCCGTTCTCCTTGCGCTCCATCGGGTGGGCGTAGGGGTCCCAGCCGTTGAAGTCGCCGACCAGCGAGACTCCGCCGACAGGCCGCTCGAACGGCACGGTGAAGGTGAGCTTGACCTTCCCGTTCTTGGTGGGCTTACCACGTTTGATCATCGAGTTTCTCCTGACATCCCTGTCTCCGTAGGTAACCGGCCGTGATCCCGCCCGGGTGGGCCGGAGGTCACGGGCTCCGCGAGCGCGGGCCCTTGGCGGCGGGCCACGATCAGGAAGCCGACATCCGGGTCACGACTGGCGGTAACGATCCACATGGATGGTTACCGCCAGTCACCGTTGGGCAACACGGGTCATCGATTTTTGATCCGGATCACGTCCGACCTTGACTGGATCGTGATGCTTGACCGGTTCACGTTGAACCTGACCATGCTTACCTGGATCTTCACTGACGTCGTGGAAGCCCTGAGTGCGGGGACATCGGTAAAGATGTCCTGTGGACATAAGGCCTATCTCACCATCACTGCTCTTCGAGGAACTCGCCGATCGGATAGACGCGGCGCCCCGCTCCTCCTGGGTGCGCGTGGCTCTCGACGGCGCCCCCGCGGCGCGCCCCGGGTGGCTGGCGGACGGGCTGATCGACCCGTTGCGCCTTCGCGGGCGTGAGGTCGTCCGAGTGTCCTCTGACGACTTCCTGCGTCCGGCGTCGCTGCGCTTCGAGTACGGCAAGACCGACCCCGACGCCTTCTACGACGACTGGCTTGACGTCGGCGGGCTGACCCGTGAGGTTCTCGGCCCGCTCGAGCCCGGCCGGTCGGGGAAGATCCTGCCCACGTTGTGGGACACCAGGATCGACAGGGCGACGCGCGCGCCGTACCTCACCGTGCCGCCGGGCGGGGTGCTGCTGTTGGACGGGGCGCTGCTGCTGGGCAGGGGGCTCCCGTTCGACCTGACCGTGCACCTGTGGCTCTCGCCGGGCGCGCTCGCCAGACGGACGGAGGAGGAGCGGCGGTGGACGCTGCCCGCCTACGCGAGATACGAGCAGGAGGCCGGGCCGGTCGACATCGCCGACGTCGTCGTCCGGGTCGACGACCCTCGTCATCCCGCGGTGGTCGAGCGGCTGTGAGGCGCGGCGCGGGCGGGCCGTGTCTCCCCGGACGCGACCCGCCCGCGATCACCGGTGTGCCTGTCAGACTCCGGCGCGAGAGGGCATTCTGCCCTCGGTGTAGCTCGTTTCGATCAGCTCTTCGCGTCCTTCCCGCATGGTCTCGCGGGTCTCCTCGATGCGCAGCGCGACTCCAAGCGCGAAGAAGGTCGGCGCCCACTGGCCGACGAAGATCCCCCACCGGTCGGCCCGGTCGAGCCCTGCCTGCTCGATCGACTGAGACGTCAGCCAGGATGCGAAGGACAGGCCGATCGACGCGAAGCCGGCCGCGTACATCACGCCGGATTTCACGCCCATCTTGTGAAGCATGTTGATCATTTTTCCCCCTGATGTAGTTCGCTGTTATCGGTACCCTTCTGGGCCATATGTAATCGAATGTCTGATATCAGAGGGTTTGATGAGCCGTCTCAAGAGTCCTGGGCGTTGACGCGGCCGGTGCCGGCGATCCGTTTGCGCAGGTTCTCCCGCCGCTCCTCCAACTCGTCGGCGAGGGCCTCCTGCTGATCGGCCATGGCGATCATCGCTGATCTCTCCGCGGCGTCCGTCGGACCGATCTCACCGACCTGCTCGCGCAGGTCGGAGGCTTCGGAACGGAGCCTGGCCAGATCCTCTTCGACTTGGCGGAGTTCTTCATGGATGCTCATCCGCTGTCCATACCCGCATCAGGGGACACGACTCCACAACCTCTCCGCACTCCCGCCGTACTCCGCCCGGCGTACGGTGAGGACCTTCCTGCGCGGGATTACCGCGGGAAGTCCTGGTCCGAAGCTTGAGCCATGCGTGTTCACCAGAGATTCGGGTACGGCGTCGCGACACTGCTGCTCGCGAGCAGCGTCTTCCATCTCGTCGTCTACGCCGTCGATGGCGGCGGCTGGGCGGGTCCTGTCTCGTGGCGCAAGCCGATCCTGTTCGGATTCTCGTTCGGTGTGACGCTGGCCAGCCTGGTCTGGGTCGTCGGCAGGCTCACCCCGGTTCCCAGGCGGGCCGGATGGCTCGTCGGCGCGCTCGGCGTCGCCTGCTTCACCGAGGTCGCGCTGATCGACCTCCAGCGCTGGCGCGGCGTGCCCTCCCATCTGAACTTCGCGACCCCATTCGACGCGGCCGTGTCCGCCATCCTCGCCGGGACCGCGTTCGCGGGCCTGATCCCGCCAATCGTGATCATCGCGCGGCTGGCCTTCCGTGGGCTGGACGCGCCGCCGAGCATGCGTCTCGCGATACGCGCGGGTCTGGTCGTCCTGCTGCTCAGCCAGGTCGCGGGCGGGGCGTTGATCGCCAACGGCAGAGCCATCGGGCTGCCTCCTGAGCGGACCGATCTGTCGATCTTCGGTGTGGCCGGGCAGCTGAAGGTTCCGCACGCGGTCACGTTGCACGCCCTGCAGGTGCTGCCCGTGCTCGCCGCGCTGCTCATGCTGACCGCCTGGAGCGAGCGCGTCAGGATCCGCCTCGTCACCCTGGCCACCGCGGGGTACGGCGGGCTCGTCGTGGTGAGCGTGCTCCAGGCCGCGCAGGGGCTCGCGCCGACCGACCTCACCGTGACCTCGGGAACCGTGCTGCTGGCGAGCGTCGCGGCGTTCGGTGTCGCGGGGGCGCTCACGCTGGCGAGGCTGGGCACGGGAAGGCCCGGTGTGGTCAGGGGATGGCCGCGGAGGGTGACCGGGAAGGAGGTCGGACGGCGCCGAATCATGGATTAAATCTCCATTGGAGCAAGATCCAGTGTCATCCGTATATCCAAAGCGAGGATAATGCTGCCAAAGTTGTACGATCCGCGTCTGGAATATGGAACCGTTGCACCGTCCAAGGGTGACAGGGAGCGATCATGGGCATTCAGCATGCCGAAGACGGTGCGACGGGCGCTGTCCTCGCCTATCCGGGCGGCGGGCCGACCATCCTGCGGATTCTCCTGGGCACCCAGCTGCGAAGGCTGCGCACCACCAAGGGTATCTCCAGAGAGGACGCGGGGTACGCCATCCGCGCCTCTCACGCCAAGATCAGCCGCATTGAGCTCGGGCGGGTCGGTTTCAAGGAGCGCGACGTCGCGGACCTGCTGACCCTGTACGGCGTGACCAGTCAGGAGGACAGGGCGCCGCTGCTCACACTGGCCCGGCAGGCCAACGCCCCCGGCTGGTGGCACAAGTACGACGACCTGCTCCCGAACTGGTTCCAGGTGTACGTCGGGCTCGAGGAGGCGGCCTCCGTCGTCCGTAACTACGAGGTCCAGTTCGTCCCGGGACTCCTGCAGAGCGCCGACTACGCCCGTGCGGTCATCATGCTCGTCCACGGCACCGCCTCCGCCAAGGAGATCGATCGCCGCGTCGCCCTCAGGCTGGCCAGGCAGGAGCGGCTGAACCGGCCGAACGCGCCCACACTGTGGGCCGTCGTCGACGAGGCCGTGCTGCGGCGCCCCATCGGCGGGCCGAAGGTCCTGGCCGCCCAGATCGACCACCTGCTCCAGGTCACCGAGCTGCCCAACGTCAGGCTGCAGATCATGCCCTTCCACCGGGGCGGCCACGCGGCGGCCGGAGGCCCGTTCTCCATCCTGCGCTTCCCCGACCGGGACCTGCCGGACGTGGTCTACATGGAGCAGCTGACCAGCGCGCTCTACGTGGAGAAGCGCGAGGAGACCGACCACTACACGCAGGTCATGGACAGCCTGTGCGTGCAGGCCTACTCGGTCTCCGCCAGCAATCGGTTCCTCCGCGACCTGCGCGCGCAGATGTCAGACTGACTTCCTGCCGACGCCACCGAGCACGATCATGCCCGTCGACGGCGCCTCCATACGGGGCCGCCACCTCGTTATGTCGACCAGGCCGGGCTCGACCAGCTCGAACCCGTCGAAGAACGGCAGGATCTCCTCATGCTTGCGGAGGTCGACCGGGACCGGCCCGCCCGACAGCGCCGCGCGGGCACGCTCGACGGCCTCCTGGCTCCCCTCGGCGCTCGGCTGGGCGATGGCGAGGTGGCTTCCCTCGACCATGCGCTCGCGGAACGGGGCGATGATCCTCGCGGGCTCCTCCCGGCCGGGGAACAGCTGCAGCACCGCGATGAACAGCACCCCGACCGGCTCGTCGAAGTCGATGAGCCGCAGGAGATCCGGATGGGCGAGAACGTCCTGCGGCTCCCGGAGGTCCGCGCGGATGGAGATCAGGCGGCTGTCGGTGGCCAGCAGCACGTCGTTGTGCACGGAGACGATGGGATCGTTGTCGACGTAGACCACCCGTGCCTCGGGATGGGTCTCGCGGGCGATCTCGTGCACGTTCGGCGGGGTCGGGATGCCCGCGCCCAGGTCGATGAACTGCCGGATGCCCGCCTGAGCCATGAACTCGACCGACCGGCTGAGGAAGAGCCGGTTCGCCCTGGCCAGTCCGGGATAGTCGGGCACCTGGGCGACGATCTTGTCCGCGTACTCGCGGTCGACGGCGTAGTTGTTCTTACCGCCCAGAACGTAGTCGTAGATGCGCGCCACGTGCGGGGTGCCGGTGTCTATGCCGTCCGGGGGTGACTGGTCATGACTCACGACCCGAGTGTAGTCATCCTTTAGGGAGTGATCTAGGACGCTTATCGGGCAATGTGGGATTGCCTATGGTTATTTATGTGATGACCGCATGCTTTCTTCCTGCGGAAGCCCCTGCGCGCCGTCACCCGGGCGGCTCACCGGGGGCTCGGTGACCGGCCTGGCCAGCAGGAGAGGGCGGGCGAGCAGGCAGGCGGCGACGGCGAGAAACAGAAGCGTCGCCCCGTTGAGGCCGTTCCAGCCGAGCAGCGCCAGCAGCGCGCCCGCGGACACCGATCCCGCGGTCGCGCCGGCCGCGCCGAGCAGTTCGGCCGCTGCCTGGGTGCGCGCCCGCTCCGGCGGCAGGTAGGCGTGCACGACCAGGCTTCCGCCGGTCACGGACAGGAAGTTCCAGCCGACGCCGACCAGGGCCAGGGCGGCCACGAAGTGCGGGCGGCTGTCGCCCGTCACGGCGAGGGCGGCACCGGTGGCGAGCAGGAGCGCGCCGGCGACGGCCCCGGCCGTGGCTCCGTACCTCTCCACGATCCGTCCCGACAGCGGTGAGGTGACGAACATGCCGACCAGGTGCCACTGGACCACCATGGCGCCGTCGGCGACGGTGTGGTGATGTGCCACGGCAGCCAGTGGGGAGGCCGTCATCAGCAGCATCATCGCGAACTGCCCGACGGCCGCGCAGCCCACGCCCGCGACGAAGATCGGCCGGGTGAGCACCACACGCGCGGGCCGCGCCGCCGTACCCCGCGCTCGCCCCACACCTGCCCCCAGGTCCGGCTCCGTACCGGCGCCCGCACCCGTAGCCGCGTCCCCGGCCGGATCCGGGCGGGAGCCGGCGCCCTCAGGTGTGAGGCGCAGGAACAGGAGTGTGACGGCGGATCCGGCGGCGAGCGCCGCCACGATCAGATAGGACCCGGCGAAGGGCGCGGACAGCAGGTCCTGCCCGGAGGTCGCGACGAACGGTCCGACGACGGCCGCGACGACGCCCGCCGCCATCACCGTGGACAGTGCCCTGGTCCGTCCGTACGGCGGCGCGTCGTCCGCGGCGGCGTACCGGTAGTAGCCGCCGAACGCCTGGTAGAGGCCGATGGCGGCGGTGCTCAGGCACAACAGCCAGAAGGAGTGGATCGTCACGGCGGCGACCGAGGCCAGTCCCGACAGCAGTCCGGCGGCCGAGCCCAGGAGGAAACCGGCCCGCCTGCCGATCCGCGCCATCAGCGCCGACGCCGGATAGGTGCCGAGCGCCGTCGCCACGGTGATCAGCGCGAACGGGGCCGTGGCCAGCGCGGGGTCCGGGGCGAGCCGCATCCCGGCCAGCCCGGTGACGGTCAGGTCGATCGCCGCGCCGCACATCGCCAGCGCCTGTGCGGCGGTCAGTATCAGGAGGTTCAACCGTCGACGTCCGACCCGGGACACGTTCTGCTCGATGGTGCTGCTCACGACGCTCCTCGCTCTGCCCTGCCGTACGGAAGGTAAGTCTCGGGTCCGCCGGGCCGGGAGAGAGAGTGGCTGAAAAGCAGGAAAAGGTATGATTCCAGCCATGCATCGGATCGTCGTGCTCGCGCTCCCGCGTTTCGTCCTCTTCGACCTGGCCATCCCCGGCCAGATCTTCGACGGTGGCCTGCGCGACCACGCCGGAGGGCCGCGATACGACGTCAGCCTGTGCGGTCTCGAACCCGGTCTCGTCGAGTCCTCAGCAGGGGTGCCGATCGGCGTCGCGCACGGCATCCGTGCCCTGCGCGCGGCCGACACCGTGATCGTGCCCGGCAAGGCCCTCCCGGAGGAGCCCGTCGCCCCCGAGATCCTCGCCGAACTGCACGCCGCCCACGCGCGAGGCGCCCGCATCGCGGCGATCTGTACCGGGGCGTTCGTGCTGGCGCAGGCCGGACTGCTGGACGGCAGGCGCGCCACCACCCACTGGGCGAACGCCGCACGGCTCGCCGCCTCCTATCCCGAGGTGCGCGTCGATCCGGAGGTCCTCTACGTCGACGACGGCGAGATCCTGACCTCGGCGGGCGTCGCGGCCGGGATCGACCTGTGTCTGCACATGGTCCGCGCCGACCACGGCGTCGAGGTCGCCAACCACAGCGCCAGATACACGATCGTGCCGCCTCACCGCAGCGGCGGTCAGGCCCAGTACATCGAGCGGCCGGTGCCCGAGAACGTCGGCGGCAGCCTGGAGGTGACCCGCGTGTGGCTGACCGAGCAACTCCACCGTCCCGTCAGCCTGGCGGACATGGCCGCCCACGCTCACCTGGCTGAACGCACGTTCACCCGCCGTTTCCGGGCCGAGACCGGCATCTCACCGCTCCAGTGGCTCCAGCAGCGGCGGCTCGACCACGCCCGCAGGTTGCTGGAGACCACCGACGCCACCGTGGACGTCGTCGCCGCCCGCTCCGGATTCCCCTCCACGCTCGCCCTGCGGGAGCATTTCCGCCGAGTGACCGGCACAACCCCCGGCCAGTACCGCTCAGCCTTCCTGACCCTCTCCCCGCCATCTTCCTGACCTCTCCTCACCGTTTTCCGACTCCCGCCCCGCCCGATCCCCACCTGACGCGGTGGATCGCCTGCCTGCGTTCTCCTGGTGAGCCGCCCGCTTGTGGCGTCCCGGTGGGGCGTGACCTGCGCCGCCCCGGTGTGTTCATCCCGGGCGCCGGTACGGCGAGTGGTGGGGTGGAGCGGGTCGGCGCCGGTGAAGGGCGCCAGGCCCGGCGAACATCCATGGCTGATCCATCGGGCGAAATCTCGGGACTTACCGGGAGGTTGGTCTTACTCATTCGCGAGGAAGATGTAATGCTCCCTTGTCAATTCGGTGAAACGGGCTGACATTCTGAGCACCCCGGTCGCTCGGGGCGGAGTCCCTCAGGAGGCCGGATGACCACCCCCCGTCGTTTTCTCGCTGCCCTTGTTCTCCTTCTCACGGCACTGACACCCGTGCTCGTCCCGGGAACGGCCGAGGCCCACACCTCGCCCGTGCCGGGGCCGATAAAGGCGATGGCTTCGTTGGGAGACTCCATCACCCGGGGTTTCAACGCGTGCGGCTTCTATCTCGACTGTCCGTCCCGCTCCTGGTCCACCGGATCGGGGCCGGTCAACAGCCACTACCTACGCCTTCAGGCGGCCAACCCCTCCCTCACCGCCTACAACGACGCGAAGACGGGAGCCAAGGTCGCCGACATCCCCGGGCAGGCCGAGAAAGCAGTCTCCCAGCGGGTGGACTACGTCACGATCATGGTCGGGGCCAACGACGCCTGCACTCCCTCGGAGGCCGCCATGACGTCGGTGGCCGCCTATGAGGCGGCCTTCCGTACGGCGCTGCAAACCCTCACCACCGGTCTGCCCAACGTGACGATCTTCATCGCGAGCATTCCCGACATCAAACGGCTCTGGGAGGTCGGCAAGGACCACAAAGCCGCCCGCGCCGCCTGGGCCACCCTGAGGATCTGCCAGTCACTGCTGGACAACCCCCGCTCGACCGACCGGGCGGATGTGGAAAGGCGTGACCGGGTGCTCGCCCGGGTGGTCGACTTCAACCTGGTGGCGGAGAAGGTCTGTGCCGAGTACGCCACCTGCCGCAACGACGGCGGCGCGGTTTTCACCCATCGGTTCGAACTGTCCGACGTAAGTCACTGGGACTATTTCCACCCCAACGCTACGGGACAGAAGCTGCTCGCCGATCTGACCTACCCGACCAACGACGACCGATGAGCTGAGGCGGGACCGCCTCCGTCTCCGCTCACCCGCGCGTCCGGCTTGCCCGGGCGGCCGATCGCGGTCGGCCGCCCGGCCTTGCGGGGCGAGGGGAGGGGACGTCGTTGGGGATGGCGGTGTTGAGCTGGGATATTGGCTGGCTTTGTAATGATCTCTCATGGAGATCATGAAGTAGTAGGGTTCGCTGGCATGCGTACCCTTTTCGCCGTGCTGACGGCTGGCGCGCTCATCGGCACGACCCTCATCGGGGCCGGGACGGCGAGCGCGGACTCGACCGGATCCGCCCCGACCGGCCCCGCCGCCCTGACCGCGAACCCGATCTACAAGACCGGCAGGTTCAAGCCTCAGACCTGCGAGGAGCCGGCCCTCCGGGGCGGCGACATCGACTCCATCCGGCTCTACGCCGACGCCATGTCGGCCTGCCTCGGCAAGGCGTGGAAGGCGCAGCTGAAGGAGGCCGGGATCCCGTTCACCGCGCCGAGGATCGCGGTCGCCTACGGGGACCGGATCAAGACCCCCTGCGGCACCTACCGCCTGGACGACACCTTCGGTCTGTACTGCCGGCGGAACACGACCGTCTACCTGATGGTCAACGAGTACGGCATATCCGGGGAGCTCGACTCACCGCAGATGCTCGAAAGCCTGTCCATCGGATACGGCTACCACGTCCAGCGGCTGATCGGCGTCTTCGCCCAGGAGGCCAGGGCCGCCAGGAAGCTGTCCAAGGCCGGAGCCCTCGCCCTGAGCAGCAAGGTCGCGCTGCAGAACATCTGCTTCGCCGGGGCCTTCATCGGAAGCGTCTGGGACTCCCTGGGCCACACCAAGGAGTCCGGCGCCGACTACTTCGTCAGCCGGCACTCCTACGACGGCGACGATCCGGGCAACGGTACGGCGAAGAACCGGATGTATTGGCTGAAGCGCGGTTTCGACGCCCAGGCCCCCGGTGCCTGCAACACCTTCAAGGCCCCGGCGTCCCGGGTGGCCTGACCCGTCCGGAGAGGATCCCGGCTCCGAGGACGGGTGGTGGACAGCCGTGCTCGGGGCCGAGGCCGCCGTTTCCCGGGGCTACCCCCGGCCGCCACCGCGGAGGGTCGGCTCGCGCTTCCCCATGTTCGCCACCTTGTTCGCCGGAGGCGCCTTGACGGTCACCCGGCTTCCCCACCCGGTGTAGTCGGTCTCGATGCTGAGCCGCCTGTCCTCTCCCACCGCCGCGCTGACGTGGGTGCCCGGCGGGTAGACGGTGACCAGTTTGCGGGGGAGCTGGTCGGGGCCCAGGGTGAGCGTGAAGCGCACCACCGTGGCCTTCTCGCTCTTGCTCAGCCCGCCCGTGCCGGTCAGGACGCTCAGGTCGGCGCTTCGCAGCCAGGGGGAGACCTTCTCCAGCGTGCCGAGGCTGACCGTGCCCGAGTAGGTGCGCCCCGTCCGCTTGCCCCTGGTGACCAGGACCTTCAGGGTCGACGGCTCGGCCACGTTCACTATCTGGCCGTACGAGCCGCTGAGGCCGGCGTTCATGCCGCGCGGGTGCTTGATCCAGGTCTTGCCCTTCGGCGGCGCCCAGGCGCCGCCGGAGTAGTAGCTGGTGGTGCCGATCCTGATCGTCCGCTCCGGCTTGGGCAGGATCCACGAGAGGACGGCGAGCGCCTCGGCGTCGTCGCTGGTGCGCTTGGCGGTGATGTCGGAGGCGACGATCCCGGCCTTGCCGAACTGGAAGGAACCGGTGCGCTTGAGGATGGACGTGTTCCCCGCGAAGTCCAGCAGGGTGGCGACGTCGGTGAACCTCACTCCCTTGCCCGTGGTGAACTGGCCCGTCAGCGCCTTGACCGGATCCGCGGGAGCGGCCTGGACGGGCGTCGCGGCCACGAACACGGACGCGGTCACGGCCACGGAGGCGGTGACCGTGGCCATGGCGACGCGCGCGATTACTCGCTTCACAGTGATTTCCTTCCAGCCTGACACAGGAGGGAAATCCTGCCTGACCTTGATCACGGGCACGTCTCGAAACCGGGGCGTGAAGGCGGCGGCGACGTGTCCGTTCGCCGGGCCGACCCGGTGGCGGCAGAGGGGGTTCGGCGGCCCGCCGGGGCCCACACCGCCGCGATCACCCCGCGTCCGTGCGCTCCGGTCGTGCCCCGTGGCTTCGAGGCCTAGAGGTCCGTCGCCCTGCTGAGATGCTCCCACTGCTCCAGGTCACCGCGCACCTGATCCTGATGGGCCCGGATGACGTCAACCGCGTCGTTGCCCAGGGCCAGCCGCAGCGGGGGCTTGTCGCTGCCGAGCACCTCGACGATCGCTCGGGCGGCCTTGGCCGGGTCGCCGGGCTGGGTGCCGTCCATCCCCTCCACCGCCGCCCTGGTCTGGGCGGTCGACACCTGGTAGGCCTCGATCGTCTCCGAGCGGTGCATGCGGTGCTCGTGCCCCTTGCCGGAGACCGGGCCGCCACGGTCGTCGCGTGGAACCCGCGGCACGACAAAGCGGTGGTGCGGAACCTGTTCGACGTGGTCAACGAACTGGTGACCACCGTCGACCTGACCGAGGCGGGCTGAGAGCGCCCGGCTTGGGAGCGCCTGGCCTGCTCCGTTTCCCGGCGGGACGTCCGGGCGGGCGCCCCGCGCCGCCCGATCGCTCCGGCGGGAACGCGGTCACCCGAGGATCCGCGCCATCCTGCGCTCGTAGGCGCGACGCCAGGAGAGCCGGTAGAGCACCCGCATGATCGCGGGCGCGGTCGCGAAGATGTGCTCGCGCTCCTCGGGGGAGGCGACGTCGACGATCCAGGCGGCGATCATCGGCAGGTCCCGGCCGTGGTTCTTGTTGACCTTCTTGCCGATCTCGTCCCACCAGGCGGCGCTGACGTGCTCGCGGATCAGCGGGACGACCTCGGCCTCCTCAAGATCCAGGTGCGGGCCGAGGAGCGTGTGCAGGCTGCGCAGGTCACGGGCCCGTTCCGGCGCGGCGGTGCCGGTGGCCGCCAGTCGTTCGATGACGGTGTCCATCTCCTGATGGTCGGCCTCGAGCCGGTCCAGCGTCGGACCCGCCCCGGGGACCAGCGTCCGCAGCATCGGCCAGATGTCCTCGTCCTCGCCGGAGTGGTGGTGGTGCAGGGCACGCAGCAGCAGCGCGGTGTGCTCGTCGATCAGCGCGCGTCGCCGGGCGTCGCCGGGAGCGCAGCGGTCGAGGGCGTCGGCCAGGCGCCCGAAGTCACGGCGCAGGCCCGAGTGGAAGACGAGGAAGGCGACCAGGTCGGGGGAGAGGTCATCGGCGCGGCGCCGGGCGGGGCTCCCCGGGGCATCCGGGGAGCCGCTCGTCGCGATGTTCTGGGAGGCGTTCTTCGAGGTTGTCATGCCGCAACGATGGGCCTGCCCTCTTGCCGGCGACTTGGCAGGCGTTCCTCCTGACTCAACGCCCGCTCAAAGCTCCTGCTCGCCGCCGTCCCGCCAGCCCGCTGTCCTCGCCGTCCCGCCGTCATGGCCGCGGCCGGGGCACCCGCCGAGCAGGCGAGCGCCCCGGCCGCTCCGGGGTCATAGCAGCGTGAGCGCCTTGGCCACGCCCGGGTCGCGCCCGGTGGCCAGATCCAGGGCGGTCATCGGGACGTAGTGGTCGACCGGCACGCCGATCGTGTCGATGATCTCGCGGGCCGGGCCGAGGTGGCGCACCTTGGGCAGGAGCAGGGCGCTGCCGTCGTCGAGGAGGTACCCCCTGGCCGGGCCGGAGATGGCTCCCGCGGTGCGGGTGCCGACGAGGGTGCCCAGGTCGTTGTCCTTGACGGCCGAGCTGAAGTCCTCACAGGCCGAGGCGCACCCGCGGTCGGTGAGGACGACCAGGCGCAGACCGAGGAGCGGGACGCTGTCGTCGGTCCTGTTGGCCACGCACTCGCCCTCGAGCGGGCAGAAGTAGCTGGTGACCTTGCCGTGCGCGAACGCGCCGAGCAGTCGCGTCACCTCGCGGGGCGACCCGCCGCCGTTGCCGCGCAGGTCGAGGATCACCGCTTTCGGCTTGTCCCGCAGCTTGGCGATGACCTGGTCGGCGGCGCCTTCGAAGAATCCGGGCAGCTGGACGTAGGTGACGTCGCCGGGAAGCGTCCTCGACGTCGCCGCCGGAGGCTGCGGCGTGACAGGGCCCTCCCTGAGTTCGAGGGTGCGGGTCCGTCCCGTCGTGGGGCGCTTGAGCGTGAGCCGTATCTGGCTGGAGTCGAAGGCGTCGAAGAGGCTCTGGTTCACGGTGTCCCCGACGAACGGGGGCACGCCGTTGACCTTCACCACGATGTCGCCGGGCCTGATGTCCGCCTTGGCGGCGGGGCTGCCGGGCAGGACGCGGGTGATGAACAGCGGCGGCAGGGCCGCCGGATCGAATTGCGGTCCCTGCTGGGCGGAAACGCCCATGATGCCCGTCGTGGTCGGTCCGCCCTCCGGCGGCGGGGTCGGCCTGATCCAGCGGGCGTGGTTGTCGTGCAGTCCGGCGACCATGCCGGTGATCGCGGCGCGCAGTGCGACGGGGTCGCCGCTGCCGAGGGCCTTCGCGAAGGCGGCCCAGTCGGTGTCGCGATTGCCGGTGAGGGCGGGCAACCGGAGGTCGGCGCGGTCGGCGCCGCGCCGCATCAGGTCCTGGGTGTAGGCGGCGAAGGCGCTCTTCAGCAGTGCCTTCGGATCCATGACCGGGCCGCTGTAGTAGTTGTCCAGCACACAGAAGTACGCCTGCCTGAGCGTGTTCACCGACGTCGGCGGCGCGGACGTCGGCGGCGGTCCCGTGACGGCGGCGCACCCCCCGTCCTGGGTCGTGGCCGCCTGGGAGGCGGGCGTCAGGACGGACACGAGCGTGGACAACGAGCAGGCCGTCACCAGGACGGCGGCGCGGAGAGTTCTGATCATGGCCGTCAGCGTGGCCGGAAGCGGGTTGCGCGGGTGTGAACGGAACAGCTAACGCCGCTGTAACCCCGGTTCGGGTAGAACGTCGGCATGCGGATTCTGGTGGCCGAGGACGAACGCGATCTGGCCGATCTGGTGGCGATGGGGTTGCGCCGCCACGCCATGGCCGTCGACGTGGTGTACGACGGGGCCGCCGCGGCGGAGCGGCTCGCGGTGCACGACTACGACGTCCTCGTGCTGGATCGGGACCTGCCTGAGATGCACGGCGACCTCGTGTGCCGGGAGCTGGTCGCGAGCGGGAGCCGTACGCGGATCCTGATGATGACGGCGGCGTCGTCGGTGCCGGAACGGGTCGCGGGTCTCGGGATGGGAGCCGACGACTACCTGCCCAAGCCGTTCGACTACGCCGAGTTGGTCGCACGGGTGCAGGCGCTCGGGCGGCGCAGCCGCTCGCGGGTGCCACCGGTGATGACGAGGCACGGGATCGTGGTCGACACGCACCGGCTGCAGGCGTCGCGGGACGGGCGGCACCTGCACCTGTCGCTCAAGGAGTTCGCCGTCCTTGAGGCGCTGATGAGGGCGGACGGCGCTGTCGTCAGCTCAGAACGGCTGCTCGAGGAGGCGTGGGATGAGAACGCCGATCCGTTCACGACGGTGGTGCGGGTGGTGGTCAGCCGCCTGCGGGCGAAGCTGGGCGACCCGCCGTGCATCCAGACGGTTCCCGGCGCGGGATACCTGTTGTGACGACGGTCAGGGTACGGCTCACGCTGATCTACTCCGGGTTGTTCCTGCTGACCTCCGTTGTGCTGCTGGTCACGGTCAACCTGCTGCTGCGTCAGGCGCTGCGCACGCGGATCGCGGGGTTCTCCAGCGGGCCGGTGGCCCCCGTGGCCCCCGTGGCACCGCAACCAGGGGATCTGGACGTCCAGCGGCCGCAACTCCCCGGGCTGGTGGACGCCGTGGTCGACTACCAGTGGGGGGTGACCGTGCTGACGATCGGGATCCTCGTGCTGGTCTCGGTGGTCGTCGGATGGCTGGTCGCCGGGCGGATCCTGCGGCCCGTCCATCGGATCACCGCCACCGCGCGGCGGCTTTCGGTGTCGAATCTGCACGAACGGATCGCGCTCGCCGGGCCGAAGGACGAGCTGAAGGAACTGGCCGACACGTTCGACGCGATGCTCGACCGGCTCGAACGCTCCGTCGAGGCGCAGCGGCGGTTCATCGCGAACGCGTCCCATGAGCTGCGGACCCCGCTGGCCGTCCAGCGGGCGGCGATCGAGATCGGTCTCCCCGACGACGTCGGCGAGATCCGCGACAAGCTCCTGCTCCACAACCACCGCACGGAGAACCTCATCGAGGCCCTGTTGGTCCTGGCCCAGGCGGGACATGGCCTGGACAACACGAGGCCGGTGGCCCTGGACCAGGTGGTACGGCTCGTCCTGGCCGAGGGAAGCTCGGACGGCGTCACCGTGACGACGCGGATCGAACCGTTCGCCGTCGACGGAGATCCGGTCCTGTTGAACCGGCTCGTCACCAACCTCGTCGACAACGCGGTCCGCTACAACCACCCGGGCGGAATCGTCGAGGTGACACTCTCCCGTGGAGTCCTGACGGTCAGGAACACCGGCCCGGAGGTGCCGCAGGAGCGTTTCGGCGATCTCTTCGAGCCCTTCCGGCGGCTGCACACGACCCGTGAGCAGGGCGCCGGGCTCGGGTTGTCGATCGTCGCGTCAATCGCGAGGGCGCACGGAGCCGACGTACGGGCAAGCCCCAACCCCGGGGGCGGGCTGGAGCTCGTCGTGGTTTTCCCGGCTCCGCCTGCCGGTCCGCTCCCGGCCGCCGAACCGGCGCAGGACGATCGAGGCCGCGCGCCGGTCGGGCGGACGGCAGGACGGTGAGGCCCTCGCCCGGGGCGGGGCCGTGACCTCCGGCGCGGCGAGAGGGCCGGTCAGAGACGCCCGAGGGCGTCGCGTTCCGCGGCGACGCGGGCGGCCCACCAGTGGAGTCCCGCGCGGGCGCAGCTTTCCTCGGCCGCGTCCAGGTGGGCTCCGGCGACGGCGGGGTCGGCGGCCAGACGGCCCAGGAAGTACGCCACGGGCCCGCTCGGGAACGTTCCCGCCCCGATGGCCAGCCGGTCCCCGTACGGCAGCAGCCGCTCGTAGGAACGCGCGCAGGACTCCCGGTCCCCGGCGGTGATCTGGGCCAGCGCCATGATGCACAGGGACGACAGCTCGGTGAAGTCCCTGGGCATCGTGGGCCAGCCCTCCCCGCTGACGGCCAGGAGCGGCTCGGGCTCGCCCCTGGCGTGCGCGGCCAGCGCCCCGACGACCCGCCTGTGGGCGGGGATCGGGGAGAACCGGTCGAGCAGCTCCTCCGGCTCGTCCAGCACGCCGCCGATCTCGCCGGACATGAGGTGCCTGGCCACCATTCCCGAGGCCAGGGCGGTCCAGGTGTGCCAGTTGTTCAGCCGCTCGCCCGCCTCGGCGGCCGACGCGTACGCGCTGTCCGCTCCGGTGAAGTCTCCCTCGATCAGGCGGCGGGCGCCCGTCCAGAGGAGGTGCTGGAAGCGCGGCCACGGCAGGTTGAGCCGTTCGATGAGGACGCGCGTTCGCTCCGCGGCCCGGTCCGCGCCCGCGACGTCGAAGAACTCCAGCCTGCTCCGCTCCAGGATCAGGTGACCGAGCAGCTCGAACCCGGGAAGGCCGAGTCCCGTCAGCTCCCGCGCGATGACCTCGACCTCGGGGACCCTCTCCGGGAGGTGGATGCCGAGGTAGCGGGCGTTGAGAGTGATCGCCAGAAGCTGCGGGCCCGCCTCGCCCCGCGTGACGAGACGGCGGGCCATCGCGAGGGCCTCCGCGGTCGCCGTGTCGCAGCGCGGGTCCGCGGACCCGTCGTAGCGCTCCATGCCCAGGCAGCCGAGCAGCTTGCAGCGCAGCACCGAGTCCTCGTCCGGCAGCGCGGCCAGGGTGTCCTCGATCCGCTGCACGGTCTGCAGCTCGATCTCCGCGTAGGTGAAGAACTTCCACAGAGCGGGCGCGTCCAGGCTGGTGAGCGCCCTGGCCGTCAGCTCCGGGTCGTCCGAGCCCTCGGCGGCGAGTACCGCCTCGGTCCTGGTCTGCCTGGCCCCGACCGCGTCTCCGGCGTCGAGCTGGGCGCGGATCAGGTTGAGCAGCAGCTCGACGTGCTCCGCCGGGTCGGTGTCCGGCAGGTTGCGGTGCGTCTCGGCGGCGCGGCGCCACCACTGGGCGGCGTCCTCGTACGCGTGCCGTCCTGACGCCTGTTCCGCGGTCGCCGACGTCCAGCGAACCGCCTTGGCCGCGGCGGCGGGCCCGGCCGCGAGGGCGTGGCGGGCGAGGGCCGCTCGGTCGGGCCCTGGCCTGCGCTCGAGGGCGTTGAGCGCGGCGAGGTGGAGGGCGGCCCGCCTGCTCGACGGGAGGTCGGCGTAGACCGTCTCCCTGACCAGGTCGTGGGTGAAGCGCAGGTCGCCGGTGAGGAGCTTCAGGTCCGCCGCGGCGTCCAGCGCCTCCTCGACCCGCTCGCCGGTGACCTCGGACAGCACGGACGTGTCCGTGCCGCCGCCCAGGACGGCGGCGGCGTCGATGACGGCGCGGTGGGCGCGCGGCAACCGGAGCAGCCGCTGGCGCAGCACGTCGGCCAGCCCCTCGGGGACCGCGGTCAGCGCGCGCCCCATGCCCACCTCCTCCGCCAGGCGCAGGGTCTCGCGGATGAACAGCGGGTTGCCCCTGGTGCGTTCGGTCAGCGCCCCGGCCGTCGCCTCGTCCCCCAGGCCCGCCAGCTCCGCGACGGCGGCCGTGTCGAGACCGGCGAGCGCCAGCCGCAGCGCGTCATGGCGGCCGAGCATCCCCAGCGCGTCGTACACGTCGGCCGATCCCTCGCCGGACCGCACCGTGATCATGATCATGATCCTGCCGCGCAGCAGCGTGGCCAGGTCCGCGAGCAGGCCGAGGGACGCGGAGTCGGCCCACTGCAGGTCGTCGACGACCACCAGCAGCGGCCGTGAGGCCGCGACCAGGGTCAGGTAGGAGGAGGTCGCCCGGTGCAGCCTGAACCTCGCCTCTCCTGCCTCGGCGGGCCGTGCCTCCTCGACGTCGTCGCTGAGCAGCACGCTGAGGGCGGCGGCGTGCCCGCTCTCCGGAGGAACCTCGGCGCTCAGCTCCCGCAGCACCTGTTGCCACGGCCACAACGCGGGGGCGCCGGAGGTCTCGTGGCAGCGTCCCCAGGCGACCAGCCACCCCTCGGCGCCCCGCATGCCCGCGAACGCCTCGGCCAGCCAGGTCTTGCCGATTCCGGGCTCGCCGGAGATCACCGCGATCCTCGGCCTGCCGCGCGCCGCGTCCTGCGCCAGCTCGGCGAGCCGCTCCAGCTGCGGATCCCTGCCGACCACGGGAGGACCGGCCACGAGATCGGTGACCGGGCGATGCGGGGAGTCGGTCGCGGAGCCCACCTGGTGCGCCGGGCCTGCGGGAACGGGCTCGGACCGTACGGCGGGCGGGGGAGAGCCTGCGGGGGCGGGCGCCGGGGCGTCGAGGGCGGGGTCCTGGGTGAGGATCGCCGCCTCAAGGCGCTGCAGCCCGGGGCCCGGGTCCAGGCCCAGCTCCTCCGCCAGGTAGGTCCTGGCGGAGCGCAGCGCCTCAAGGGCGTCCGCCTGGCGGCCGAGCCGGTAGAGCGCCCGGGCGAGCAGCTCCCACAGCCCCTCCCGCAGCGGATGCGCCCTGACCAGCGGCTCCAGCTCGCCCGCCACCCCGGGGTCGCCGTCGTCGAGCAGCCGGGCCAGATGCTTCTCCCTGGTCACGAGGTGCGCCTCGTTCAGCCGCTCGATCTCGGGACGTAGCCAGCCGACGTCGGAGAACTCCTCGTACGGCGTGCCCCGCCACAGCCGCAGTGCCTCGCCGTACGCGCCCTCCCTGGCCAGGAGGGAGAACTCGCCCGCGTCCACCTCGTGCGGTCCGAGGGCGTAGCCGGAGGGTCGGCTGACCAGGACGGCCGACGGTGTGCGCGGAGCCCTGCCGGGTTCCAGGGTCCTGCGCAGGTTGGAGATGTAGCTGTGCAGGGTGCCGAGTGCGCGGGGCGGGGGCTCGCCGTCGTGGAGGTCGTCCAGGAGCGCGTCCACGGAGACCGTGGCTCCTCGCGCGACGATCAGCCGGGCGAGCAGCAGCCGGGGACGCGGTCCTCCCAGGTCGACCCGTGTTCCGTCGACGTACGCCTCGAACGGGCCGAGGACCCGGAAGATGACCGCCACGCCGGGATTATGCCATTACCGAGGGTGTCCGGCATTGAGGACGACGGGCCGGTTGGCCCGGGTCCGTAGGCCAACCGGCCCGTCGTGTCCGATTCCATGCCAGGTGGCCGGAGAGTAGGGTTGGAGGCGACGGCGGAGGGGTCCGTCGTCGACCGCGCGGATGCCGCACATGGTCCTACCTGAAGGTAGGGGGCAACGATGGGGCGCAAACACGACCTGGAACCGCTCGCGCTGCAGGCCTGGGAGCAGGAGATCGGCGCCGATCTCGCCCTCGCCCTGACACCGTCGAAACGGGCCGCTCACCCCCAGCGGGTGCACACTCGAGCCGATCTTCCCGAGGGGGCCTTCGCGGCGCTCGAGGAGGCGCTGGGCCCGTTGCGGGAAAGCGACCTGATCGTCATCCCGGCCGGGGCGAGGCTGGTCGATCCCCAGGAACGCCGCTACGCCTACGTCCCGACGCAGGTGCTGGCCGCCTGCGAACGCGGGGCGGCCCTGTGGGTCGAGCGCTCTGACACACCGGGCGTGTGCGCGCTGATCCCCGCGGGACGACTGGCGGCCGTCGACGAGGAGCACATCCTGCTCGCCGCCCGCCTGTCCCTGCTCGGCGCGACGGCGCGGCTGTCGGTCCACTACAACGCCGTTGGACGGCCCCTGCTGCAGGAGCCGTTGAAACGGCTGAGAGGCGCGGCGGCCAGTGAACCACGGCCGACTCCGCGCACCTCGACGGATGTGACGCTACTGCCCGTCAAGTGGCGCAGCGCGCTGGCTTCCGCGCTCCTGCATCCCGACGACCCGGTCGTGGCCGTCTTCGGGCGCGTTCCCCCTGAGGAGTTCGGCGGACGCCGCCGTGAGTGCCTGCTCGCGCTGACCCCGTGGGAGCTCATCGTGATCCGCGACCCCGAGGTGGTCTCCGCGGCGGCGGCCTACGGTCTGGACACCCTCTACCTGCCGCGCGGGCACATGGCGCGCGCCTCGCTCTCCACGGGCGAGCTGAGGCTGCTCGTCAACGACGCCGAGATCCCGATCAAGCTCGGTGACGAGCTCGCCGCCGACATCTCCGACCGGCTTGGCCCCTATCTGCCGCTTCCGGCCGCCGCGGAAGGCGGCCGGTGAGATCGCTGCGCGTGGAGATCGCGCACCTATTGCAGGAGGTCGGCGCGGAGACCGACATCCGGCTGCTGTTGCAGCTGGTGTCGGATGGTGCGCCAGGCCGTTGAGGCAGACGCCCGCCGCCGTCGCGCGTGCCGTCTCCGGGATACGCGTTTCCGCAGCCGCTGACAAGGGTCACGATCGTCGTCTGATGAGACCCGCCCGATTCCTCCGGCTTGACGCATGCCGATATCGGCATATGATGGCGCCCATGGCACGAGCAGCGACGACGTCGGACGTCTTCAACGCGATCGCCGAGCCGCAGCGCCGGGAGATCCTGGTGCTGCTGCGGGCGGGTGAGCGGCCGGTGACCGAGTTGGCCCAGGAGCTGGGGATGACCCAGCCGGGGGCGTCCAAACACCTGCGGGTGCTCCGGGAGGTTGGGCTGGTGCGGGACCGCAAGGTAGGCAAGCAGCGCCTGTACGGCCTTGACGCCCGCGGGTTGCGACCGGTCCACGAGTGGACCGGCGGGTTCGAGCGGTTCTGGAACGAGAGCTTCGACCGGCTGGATGCGTACGTGCAGGACCTCAAGCAGGCAAGGCAGGAGGAGTGACCGATGGCAGCAACAGGACGGGACGCGCCGGCGCGGTCAGCGACGGCCGACCGCGAGATCGTGATCTCCCGGGTCATCAGTGCCCCACGGGAGCTGGTGTTCGAGGCGTTCACCGAAGTCCGGCACCTGTCGCGATGGTGGGGACCGGAGGGGTTCACCACTACCACGCGGGCGTTCGAGTTCCGCGTCGGCGGGGAGTGGGACTTCGTGATGCACGGACCGGACGGGACGGACTATCAGGAGTGGATCTCCTGGACCGAGATCGCCCCGCCGGAGCGGATCGCGCTGCTGCACGGTGAGTCCCGCGGCGACCCGAACGCCTTCGAGTCGGTCCTCACGTTCGCGCCCGACGGCGCGGCGACCCGGATCGAGATGCGCACGGTGTTCCCCACCAAGGAGCTGCGCGACGAGGCGGTCGAGAAGTACCACGCGATCGAGGGCGGCCGGCAGACCCTGAGCAACCTGGCTGCCTACGTCACCGAGATCGTTCGGAAGGGAGTTGAGGACTGATGGCCGGAAAGGTGTTCTTCAGCGTGTCGATGTCGCTGGACGGTTTCATCGCGCCCGGGTCCCTCGGGGACTTGATGGGGCAGCAGTGGATGGAACTGCATGCGTGGATATTCCCGCAGCGGTTTTTCCGGGAGAACCTGAAGCTCGGCGAGGGCGGCGAGGAAGGGCGCGACAACGACATCGCGCGGGAGACGTTCGAGCGCACCGGCGCGAGCGTGATGGGCAAGCGCATGTTCGACGCCGGCGAGCAGATGTGGCCGGAGGAGGCGCCGTTCCACACGCCGGTCTTCGTCGTGACGCACGAGAAGCGTGCCTCCTGGGAGCGGCCGGGTGGGACCACCTTCCACTTCGTCAACGACGGCATCGAGTCCGCACTCGACCAGGCCCGCGAGGCCGCCGGCGACCGCGACGTCCGCATCGCGGGCGGCGGCGCAACGATCCTGGAGTACGTGAACGCCGGGCTGATCGACGAGTTCTCGATCGCGCTCTCACCCGTGCTGTTCGGCTCCGGAATCCGCCTGTTCGAGGGCGTGGACGCGGGCCGCGTGGCCCTGGAGCCGGTCCGCGCGGAGCCGGCGCAGCGGGTGACCCACCTGACCTACGCACTCGCGGGATCGGCCGACCGGGCCCGGGTTATGAGGTGAGCAGGGCGAAGGGCATGACCACCAGGAGCACGTAGCCGATGAACAGCACCGCTCCGGCCAGCCCGCCCAGGATCGGGTGGCGGTGCCACCAGGGCAGGCCCAGGCTGGGATGGCGGGCCAGCACCTCGCGCATCGCGACCGTGTCGCGGCTGGTGGCGCACCCGATCTGCTTCCAGATCCGGGCCAGGCCGGTGTCGGGCCAGTCGCTCTGCCACAGCACGTGCGCGTCCCCGCCGGTCCGGGTGAGCACCACCCACGAGGTGGGTTTGCTGTTCATCGGGACCACGACGTCGAGGTAGTGCGCGTGGGTGACCTCGGCGCGGGGGATGCGCCAGCCTTTGCCGTTCCAGGTGGTCAGGCGCAGCTCGCCGGCGTCCAGGGTCAGGCGCATGGTGCGAGTTCGGCGCGTCAGGTAGATCGCGGCCCATACGGCGGGCACGGCCAGCAAGATGATCAGGGCGGGGAAGGCGAGCAGGCCGAGCCCCTCGCTGCCGCGGCTGCCGGTCGCCAGCCTGAACAGCAGGAAGATCAGGGCGAGTATCAGAAGAGGGATGGACGCGGCCATCGCCTTGAGCCATCCGGGGCGCTCGGGCCGTAACAGTACGTCCGCGTTCTGGGTGTCAGACATAGGCGGATGATCACATTATCCGCCGCGTTATGTCCATAGCGGCAGCTCGCCGCCTTCCGGCGCCAGATGCCCGCTTTATCGAGATCGCGGGCACCCTGACAGCAAAGGAGGAGGTCTGGGTGAGCCGTCCGCGCCGGTGCCGCAGGCCGTACCCGTGCGCTGAAAAAAGGGGCGGTCCAGCGACCGCCCCCTAACAATCGAAATCAATGGCAGTTGTCGTGGTACAGGTAGTCTTTCCACATCCAGCCGAGACTATCCGGGAAGGTCTTCCTTTCCGCCTTTCACGGCCGTTTTCACGGTAGCGACTCTCCGTCTCCGGAAGGGGAAAGTAGGGTATATCACTTAAAATGGAAGGTTCCAGTATGGCTGAGAAGTCAGGGAAGCCGTCCGAGCTTGTGCCGGGGTCATGGTCATATTCCGACGAGACTTCTCAATAAGCGCTGAGCCGCAGGTCAGCTGAGTGCCAGGTCAAACGCGGTTTGGCGGCTCATCGCACGTTCCTTTGCCCCGGATCCCCGCGCAGCGGAGGCACCGCCCGCTCGCCGGGCGCGACTCATCCCACCGGCCATGGCCGGCACCTCCGCACCGCCGTGCGGACCCCCATCCGCCGTCGTGGCGCACTCGGAGAGCGCAGCGGCCTTCAGGAACATCGGAACGAAAACTGGCGCTAAGCCCTCGCCGCCCCCTGTGAGCGGTTGATGAACGAGCGCGGCCTGAAGTCTTCCTGCAGATAACAGAGCATTATCTGTGGAAGAACTTCGAGATGGTCCCATCGTTGATGCTTCGTCAGCCGCCTATCAGGGACGATGAACGCTTAGCGTGCGATCTGACACGGATGTTCCTCAAGCTCCGTTCACGCCCCCCGACCAACACTCCTCTCGGGGATCACTCCACTTCGTCAAGGGAAACCTCGTGTGAGCCGTGGAGATCCCACACGAACCTGCCCTTGCCGTCGTTGTCGAGGTCATACTCGATGGTCACGTCGGAAGTCCAACCCCCCGTACTCGTGTTGAACCGCCACTCGGCGTCGGCGTCCCGCGAACCACTTGCGTTGAAATTGATCGCCGGCCGGAGGTCGAGATCTCTCCCGTTGGCGAAGACGTCGTAGCGCTCCAGGCGTGTGTGCACCACGAACTTGTCGAACGCGTTGAGCGGGCCACCATTCGGGCGGTACCAGCCGACGTGCGCCCGAGCCATGTGGAATCCGTGCTCGACGTCCCCGACCACGCACACATTCACCTCGACCTTCACCGCGCCACGCCCTGGCGGATAAAAGATCTTCGTGTTGTCCGAGACGGGCCGGCAGGCAGTGACCTCTGTTGCGTAAGCGGCTGACGGTGCCATGCCGCCGCCCGCACCGCTGCGGAAGGACGTCAGACCGTCTACCGCGCCACCACCATCACCATCACCATCGGCATCCGCGGACCCGACGCGGCCGACCGCATCAGCCAACTCCGCCACGCCCTGGCCAAGCTCATCACCAAACACGGCTGGACCACCCGAGACGAACCCCGATGACCTGCGGCTCAGCGCTTATCGAGAAGTCTCGTTGGAATATGACCACGCCCCCTGTTCGGTGGCTGGCCGGTGCCGGCCGTCGTTTTCCTTGTGCGGGACACGGTGTCCGGGACCGGTGGGCTCCCGCTTGGCGCTCTCGGCACTCTCGGCGCGCGCGGGAGCCGAGGGGCGCCGCCTTCGGCGGTCATATTCCTCGCGGTTTCCGACAATCATGTCAAAACACCGCCTTACTGAAAAGTGTCTTTAAAGTTGGCCCTCGCCCGTCAATGCGGCGCACCCAGGGCAAGGGGGAAAAGCCCTGGAAAACGGGGGCTTGTAACGCTCCAGTAGCGCGTGGTTCACTGTCGCCGTCTCGACAATTGTAAGTAAACTTTCCAGTAAGTGGCTTCATAGTTGGGTGGTCAGCCATGGAACAGATCCAGCCGCTCTCCTACGGGCAGGAACGGTTGTGGTTTCTCCACCGCTTCGATCCGCGAGACCACTCCTACAACACCTGCCACGCCTACCGGCTGCACGGCGAGCTCGACGTGGCGGCGCTCGAGGCCGCCTTCGCGGCGGTCGCGCGGCGGCATGAGACCCTGCGCACCCGCTTCGACGAGGTGGACGGGCAGCCCGTGGCCATCGTCTGCCCCGCGGGTCCCGTCGTGGTCGACCGGTTCGAGGCCGCCTCTGAGGAGGAGGTCGGGCGGATCGTCGCCGAACGCGCCAACGCCCCCTTCGACCTGTCCGCGGCACCGCCGGTGCGGGTCGCGCTCGTCCGGCTCGGCCCCGGCGACCACGTCCTGGCGGTGACGCTGCACCACATCATCGCCGACGGCGCCTCGGTCACCGTCCTGCGCGAGGAACTGGCCCACCACTACGCGGGCCGCGACCCCCTGCCGCCGCTGGCCCTGCAGTACGGCGAGCATGTCCGGGCGGAACGTGCCAGACACGACGGCTCCGACCTGGGCCCCTGGACCGCGCGGCTCGCGGACGTACCCGCGCTCGACCTTCCCACGGACAGGCAGCGTCCCCCGCAACGCACCGGGGACGGCGCCGAGTTCCGGTTCACCCTTCCCGCGGAGCTGGTCGCCCGGGTCAACGCGTTCGCCCGCGCGCGCAGGGCGACGCCGTTCATGGTGCTGCTCTCCGCCTACCAGGTGCTCCTGGCCAGGCACAGCGGCCAGGCGGACTTCTGCGTCGGTGCCCCCGTCGCGGGCCGTGACCGCACCGAGCTCGAGCCGATGATCGGTTTCCTGTCGAGCATGCTGGCGCTGCGGGCCGACCTGTCGGGAGACCCGTCCTTCGACGAGGTGCTCAAGCGCACCCGGCGGACCGTCATCCAGGCCATGGGCGATGCGGACATGCCCCTCGAACGGCTGCTCGGCGCGCTCGGCGTCGAGCGCGACGCCAGCAGGACCCCGCTGTTCCAGACGATCTTCGCCCTGCACACCGAGGTCACGGACGTGGGAGAGGGCCCGCTGCCCGGCCTGCGCCAGTCCCCTTTCCCCGCCGGGTGGGTCGCCGCCAGGACCGACCTGTCCCTCGACCTGTGGCTGAACGAGACAGGCGGCCTGTCCGGCGTCCTCGTCTACAGCACGGACCTGTTCGACCGAGAGACCGCGGAACGACTCGCCGCACGCCTTGAGGTCCTGCTCGCCGACGCGCTCGACGCGCCCGAGCTGCCCGTCGCCGAGCTGGACATCCTGCCCCCCGCGGAGCGTCGGTGGCTGCTCGGCCGGGACAACCCCGTCGAGCCGCCGCGCGAGACGCTGGTCGACATGTTTCTCGCCCAGGTGGCCGAGCGGCCAGACGCCGTCGCCGTCGTCGGCGAGCACACCCCCGATCTCACCTACGCCGAGCTGGCCGGGCGGGCGACGGCCCTCGCCGTACGGCTCCGCGACGGCGGCGTCGGCAGGGGATCCCTGGTCGCGGTCAGGGTGACCCGGGGCCCCGGCATGCTGGTCGCGCTGCTCGGCGTCACGATGGCGGGCGCGGCATACCTGCCCGTCGACCCCGCCTACCCGCAGGCACGAGTGGACTACGTGACCGCGGACTCGGGCGCCGCGCTCGTCCTCACCGACAATGATCTCAAGGACCTCAAGGACCTCTCCCCGGCGGAGCCCGAAGCCATCGGCGGCCTTCGAGACCTCTCCCCGGCGGCGCCCGAGATCGCCGGCGGCCTCCAGGAGGTCACCTCGGCGGCGCCCGGCGCGGGCCTGCCCCGCCCCCGCCTGGACGACACCGCGTACGTGCTCTACACCTCCGGCTCCACCGGCCGTCCGAAGGGCGTCGCGGTGCCGCACGGCGCGCTCGCGAACACGCTGCTCGCGATCGGCTCCCTCGTCGGCGCGCGCCCCGAGCACGCCTGGCTCGCGCTCACCTCGATGGCGTTCGACATCTCGGCCGTCGAGCTCTACCTGCCGCTGATCACCGGCGGCAGGGTCGTCGTGGCGGAGGACGCCAGGGACGGCACCGCGGTCGCGGAACTGGTCAGGCGGACCGGGGCGACCCACGTCCAGGCGACGCCGTCCGGGTGGCGTGTCCTGCTGGCGGGCGACCTGCCGCCGGTGACGGGCGTCACCGCGGGGGAGCCGATCCCCCCGCAGCTCGCCAGGGAGCTCCGCGCCAGGACCAACCGCCTGATCAACGGCTACGGCCCGACCGAGACGGCGATCTACTCGACCGTGTGGGACATCCCCGCGGAGCCGTACGAGATCGTGATCGGGCGGCCGGTCGCCGGCAACACCGTCCACATCCTCGACCCCGCGGGTGGCCTCGCGCCGGTCGGTGTGCCGGGTGAGCTGTTCATCGGCGGGCTCGGGGTGGCCTACGGCTATCTCGGCCGCCCCGCGCTCACCGCGGAGCGCTTCGTGCCCGACCCGTACGGCGAGCTGGGCGCGCGGCTCTACCGCACCGGTGACATGGGGCGATGGCTGCCCGACGGGACCATCGAGTTCCTCGGCAGGACCGACAACCAGATCAAGCTGCGCGGCCATCGGATCGAGCTGGGCGAGGTCGAGGCCGTCCTGGAGTCCCACCCCGCCGTGCGGCAGGCCGTCGCCACCGTGCACGAGGAGACCCTCGTCGCCTTCGTCGTCGCGCCCGGCCTGCCCACGGACTCGGGGACGCCCGACGTCGGCGGCCTGCGCGAGTACATGGTCCGCGAGCTGCCCGGCTACCTGGTTCCGCAGTCGTTCGTCCCACTGGACGCGCTGCCGACGACCCCGAACGGCAAGGTGGACCGCAAGGCGCTGCCCGGCCTCCTGGCCGAGGCCCGCTCCACCGTCCCCGTGGACACGACGCCGCCGCGCACCGCGAACGAGCGGCTGGTCGCCGGGGTGTTCGCCGAGGTTCTCGGACGTGACACGATCGGCGCGCACGATGACTTCTTCGCCCTCGGCGGCCACTCGCTGCTGGCGACCATGGTGACCGCGCGGCTGCCGGTGCGGATCCCCGTACGGGAGGTGTTCGCCAGGCCGACGGTCGCGGCGCTGGCCGAGCTGCTGGACGCGGGGGCGCCCGAACTCGCCGACGTGCCGGTTCCCCGCCCTGAGGGAAGCACGCCACCGCTCTCCCACGGGCAGGAACGGCTGTGGTTCCTGAACCGGTTCGACCCGGACGGCAACGCCGCCTTCAACATCCATCTCGTCCTGCGGCTGACGGGCCCGCTCGACGTCGAGGCGCTCGGCAGGGCGTTCACCGGGGTCGTCGCCCGTCACGAGACCCTGCGCACGCGCTTTCCCGAGGTGGACGGCCAGCCCGTGGTCGTGATCGACCCGCCGGGCCCCGTCGCGGTGGAGTACCTGACGGGCGACGCGACGGCGCTCGTCGCCGAGCGGGTGAACACGCCGTTCGACCTCACCGGTGCACCGGCCGTGCGGGTCACGCTCATCAGGCAGGACACCGATGACCACGTCCTGTGCGTGGTCGCGCACCACATCCTCGGCGACGGCTGGTCGCTGAACATCCTGCGGGACGAGCTGGCCACCCTGTACTCCGGCGGCTCCCTGCCTCCCGTGCCGTTGCAGTTCGGCGACCTGGTGGTGTGGCAGCGGGGACGGGACTCGCGGGAGCTGTTCGACTACTGGAGCACCCAGCTCGCGGACCCGACGCCCCTCGCCCTGCCGACCGACCACCCGCACGCCGTCGGCGGCACCCGGCACGGCGCCGTCGTCGACTTCCGGCTGACCGCCGCGGAGGCGGACGCCCTCGTCGCGATGGGCCGCCGCAGGGGCGCGACGCTGTTCATGACCCTGCTCGCCGCCTACCAGGTGCTGCTGGCCCGGCACAGCGGCCAGAACGACATCCTGGTCGGCACCTCGAACGCGGGCAGGGACACCGTCGAGCTCGAGTCGGTCATCGGCTACATCACCGACGTCCCCGTGCTGCGCGGCGACCTCTCCGGCGACCCGACCTTCACCGCGTTCCTCGCCGCGACCCGCGACACCGTGCTCGACGCGTTCGCCCACCAGGGCCTGCCGTTCGAGCAGCTCGTCGGCTCGCTCCGGCTCGAACGCGACCTGACCCGCACCCCCGTCTTCCAGACGATGGCGGTCCTGCACACCGAGAACTCGGGGCGTGTACCGAAACCCTTCCCCGGACTCGCGGCGGGCCAGTTCGCGGGAGGCCGCGCGCAGGCCAAGTTCGACCTGATGCTTGAGGCCTGGCACGACACCGACGACCTGTACGTCGAGCTGGAGTACGACACGACGCTGTTCGAACGGGCCACGGCCGAGGCGTTCGCGTCGCGTCTGGCGACCCTGCTGCGCGCGATCACCGCCGACCCCGACCGGCGCCTGTCCGCGCTCCCGATGTTCACCAAGGCCGACGAGGCGTTCCTCGCCTCGGTTTCGCGAGGCCCCGCGCTGCCCGCCGCCCCTCCGGTGCCCGAACTGGTGGGGCGGGCCATACGGGAGCATCCGGACGCCCCCGCCATCAGCTGCGCCGGGCGCGTCGTCACCTACCGGGAGCTCGGCGAACTCGTCGAGAAGGCCGCCGCGCGGTTCCGCGCAGGGGAGATCACCGCCGTCTCGCTCGATCGCTCCCCCGAAGGCGTCGCGGCGCTGCTCGGGGCGTGGCGGGCAGGCGCCGCTTACCTGCCGCTCGACCCGGCGCTACCCGAGGAGCGGCGCGCCTTCATGCGGGAGGAGATCGACGGCGTGGCGGCGGAGGGAGTCGCCTACGTGATCTACACCTCGGGCTCTTCGGGGACGCCGAAGGGCGTGCTCGTCGAGCACGAGGGCCTGGCCGCGCGCGTCGCCTGGATGAGGGAGGCCTACGGCCTCGGCCCCGGTGACCGGGTCGTCCAGTTCGCCACCTTGAGCTTCGACACCCACGCGGAGGAGATCTATCCGGCCCTCGCCGCGGGAGCCTGCCTCGAACTGCTCCCCGAGGGCGCGGTGACCCTGCCCGACCTGCTCGCCACGCCCGAGGGACGCCGAGTGACCGTGCTCGACCTGCCCACGGCGTACTGGCACCACCTGGTCGGCCAGCTCGACGAGGTGGCGTGGCCGCCCGCGCTGAGGCTGGTCATCCTGGGCGGGGAGGAACTCCAGGCGGGCGCGGTCGCCAGATGGCGGGAGCGTTTCGGCGACCGGGTTCGTCTCGTCAACACCTACGGCCCGACCGAGGCGACGGTCATCGCGACCGCCACCCAGATCGCCGGGACCGGGCGGGCGGGGGAGCGGCCCCCCATCGGGCGGCCCATCGGCGCTGTCCATGCCGCGGTCCTCGCCGAGGACGGCTCGCTCGTCCCGCCGGGCGCGCCCGGCGAGCTGTGCCTGGGCGGCACGGGCCTCGCCAGGGGCTACCTCCGCCGCCCCGGCCTCACCGCCGAGCGCTTCGTGCCCGACCCGTACGGCGAGCCCGGCGCACGGCTCTACCGCACCGGCGACCGCGCCCGCTGGCGTCCTGACGGACAGCTCGAGTTCCTCGGCCGAATCGACGACCAGGTCAAGGTGCGCGGCTTCCGGGTCGAGCCCGGCGAGATCGAGGCGCGGCTGCTCACGCACCCCGCCGTACGGCAGGCCGCGGTCGTCGCCGTCGACGACACCCTGGTCGGCTACGTGGTCGTGGAGGCGGCGACGGGGACGGTCACGGAGGCGCGGAGCCCCGCCGACGAACTGCCGGGGTTTCTCGCCGGGAAGCTGCCGTCCTACCTGGTCCCCTCGGCCTGGGTGACACTCGACGAGCTGCCCCTGACCCGGAACGGGAAGGTCGACAGGAAGGCCCTTCCCGCGCCGTCCGTTGACAGGCGGACGCCCTCGGTGCCGCCGAGGACGGACGCCGAACAACTGGTCGCCGAGGTCTTCTGCGAGGTGCTCGGCATCTCGGAGGTCGGTGCACTGGACGACTTCTTCGCGATCGGCGGCCACTCGCTCCTGGCCACCCGTGTCATCGCCAGGATCAGGGCCGTCACCGACGTCGAGGTCCCGATCCGCGCGATGTTCGAGCACGGTACGGTCGCGGGCCTCGCCGAGCTCGTCGAGGACCTGCTGCTCGCGGAGATCTCCGAACTGTCCGAAGAGGAGGCGGCCCGCCTCGCCGCGGGCGCCCACTGATCCGCAAGGGCCCCTGTCCCCGGTGACCGGGAGCCCAGCCTGAACAGAGCCCGGCCTGTAAGCCCCAGGCCGGCAGGACCCGCCGTCCCGCGGAACCCGCACGGACACATTCCCGCACGCCACAACAAGGAGCCTGTCCCGTGACGTATCAAGTGGTGGTCAACCACGAGGAGCAGTACTCGATCTGGCCCGCCGACCGGCGGCTTCCCGACGGCTGGGAGCCGGACGGGACCTCGGGAAGCAGACAGGAGTGTCTCGACCACATCGAGCGGGTGTGGACCGACTTACGGCCGAAGAGCGCCCGATGAGCGTCGAGCAGGGTGTCGTCGAAGAGCACCTGCCGGACCCCGCGGAGCGCCTTCCCGCCGGGACGGAGCGGTCCGCGGCGGGGGAGGGCGAACACGTGGTGAGCGTCCCGGCGGACGAGGGCCCGGTGGGGCACATCCCCGCCCGCTACCGCGGCGAGCGGGCGCGCAGCGGGCCCATGACCGTCGGCCAGGTCAACATGGTTCGTTGCGTGCTGCGCGACCCGGCCGAGCACATGAACTACCGCGTCGTGCTGAACCTCCCGCCGGGGACGACGTTCGACGACGTGACCCGGTCCGTCGGCCGGCTGATCTCCCGGCACGAGTCGCTCCGCACCACGTTCCGCGACGGGCTCCAGCACGTGGCGGCCGAGGGGGAGCTGCTCGTCGCGGTGTATGAGTCCGGCGGGTCCGCCGATCTCGCCGACGAGGTCGCGATCCGGCTGCAGGCCGTGCCCTTCGACCTCGCAGGGGGGATCCCGGTGCGGATGGCGGTGGTCGTCTCCGACGGTGTTCCCGAGCGCCTCGTCTTCGTGACCACGCACAGCACGGTCGACGCGGGAGGCCTTGCCGTGCTGGAGACCGAGCTGAACGTCATGCTCCTCGGCAGGACACCGGCCGCCGTGACCGCCCCCCAGCCGCTCGAGGTGGCGGAGTCCGAGCGGAGCCCGGCGAGTCTCAAACGGGCGGAGTCTGCGCTCAGGTACTGGGAGGACCAGCTACGGCGCATCCCCCTGTCGACCTTCACGGTTCCGGTCGACGGCGGCGACAACGACTGGCTGCTGCCCCGGCTGCGGGTTCGCTCGGCGGCGGCGGCGCGGGCACTCGGGCAGATCGCGGCCCGTACCGGAGCCAGCCGCTCGGTGGCCCTGATGGCCGCCTACGCCACGCTCGCCGGGGCGCGGGCGGGCCAGCGGACGACCGTGATCTCGGCGATCTCGGCCAACCGCTTCCGTCCCGGCCTGCGGGAGTACGTCGGCCCGCTCGCCCAGGACGCGCTGATCCCGATCGGCCTCGACGAGCCCACGTTCGACGGCGTACTGCGCCGCGCCCGTGCCGACGCGCTGACCGCCTACCAGAACAGCCGCTTCGACTCAGAGGCGCTCACCCGGATCATGGAGGACGTCCAGCGGTCGAGGGGGATGCACTTCGCCAGGGACGTCGTCTTCAACGACATGAGCATCGTGGGGCCTGGCCGTCGTGCGAGCCGTACCGGAGAGGAGGATCCCGACATCCGCTCCCACTGGCTTCCCGAGGCCACGCTGCCGACCCGCCTTTCGATGTGGGTGCGCCTGCTGGAGGGGGAGGTGGACTTCACCCTGTGGGTCGACCCCCGTTGCCTGCCGCGCGCGGACGCCGAGACGGTCGGCGAGGGGATCATGCGGTTGCTCGTCGAGGCCGGTGACCGGGACGTGCCGCTGGCCGAGCTGCCGGAGCTCACCGGGGTCACGCCCGTGCCCAGAGGAGACGGCTGGGTGATGGTCGACTCGTGCTGGGTCGAGCTGGCCGAGGTTCGCAGGCTCGTCGGCGACGCGGTGGACGGGCGCCCCTTCCACGTGGCGGCCGTCGACGGACGGCTGGTGTGCCACCTCGCCGCGCCCGCCACCCCGGAGGAGGTCCACAGCGCCTGCGTGGACAGACTGCCCGGCCGGATGTCCGCGATGGCGCCCCACCACTACGTGATCTGCGACGGCGCCCCCGCTTCCCCAGAGGGCTGGCCCGACCGGCCGGTGATCGTTGAAGGGGCAGGCCGGTGACGCCGCGCGATGGCCTTCGACCGCCGCCCGCCAGGCGGGGCCCCTTGTTCTCCTGGAACTGGCCGGACCTGCCGGTGACCGCCGCGCGCCCGTGACGTCAGGTCGTGTTCCGCTGATCCCCCGGCCTGCCGCGGTCACCCGGTGGTGTCACCCGTCGCCCAGGTCGGGGGCCCAGGCGACGCCGTTGATGTGCGCTCCGCCATCGACGAAGAGGGTGTTGCCCGTCATGTAGCGGCACTCCTCGCTCGCCAGGAACACGACGACCGGCGCGACGTCCGCCTCGGGGTCGCCGATCCGTCCCATCGGGTTGGCCGCGTCGCTCGCGGCCTCCAGCTCCGGATGTTCGGCCATCACCCTGCGGAAGGCGGCGGACTTGGCGCCGGGGCAGACGGCGTTGACGACAATGCCGGTCGGCGCCCACTCGCGGGCCGCGGTCCGGGTGAGGGCGCGCAGGGCCTCCTTGGCGGAGTTGTACTCCAGGGTGCCCATATGGGCGTTCACACCGTTGAGCGAGCACATGTTGACGATCCGGCCCCAGCCCTGCCGCCTCATATGGGGGAAGGCGGCCTGCATCGCCCAGAAGGGGCCGTAGTAGCCCATCGCAAACCCGCGGTCGAGCTGCTCGTCCGTCTTGTTCTCGACACGGCCGTAGTTTCCGCCGCCCCAGGCGTTGTTGACCAGGATGTCCACGCCGCCCCAGAGTTCGGCCGCGGTCCGCACCGCCGCGCGGACCTGCTCCCTGTCGGTGACGTCGGTCTGGACGAACCGCGCCTCGGCGCCGAACTCGGAGACCAGCCGGTCGGCGGTCAGCGCGCCCGCCTCCGCGTCGATCTCGGCGACCAGGACCCTGGCGCCCTCGGCGGCGAATCGCCGGGCGACCGCCCTGCCGATGCCGTCCCCCGCACCGGTGACCAGCGCGGTGCGCCCCGCCAGCCTGTGCCCTTCCTGCGGGGGAGGGGACCCGGGGGTGCCGGTGACCGTTCCGTTTCGCATTCGTGCGTCTCCCACCTGTCGAACCACCCGTCGCGCCGTACCCCTTGTAGTCCACCGGTGCCGTACGGCGGCCACGGATCCCGTTCACCGGGAGAGGCGGCCTCCCGCTGAGTGGTACTGCGGCCCGGCGCGGTGGGAGGCGCCCGCGATGATGCCGGGGAGCGGGCCCGGTGGAATCCGGCCGACCTCGAGGAAAGGTGCGTGACCCGATGGCGTCGACGACCGGCGGCGGTCAGCAGGGCAGGCGGGTCGCCCTGGTGACGGGGGCGAGCCGGGGGATCGGTCGTCAGACGGCGCTGACCCTGGCCCGCGCGGGCTACGACGTCGCGTTCACCGCGCGCACCGTCGAGGAGGGGCAGGGCCTGATCCCGCCGCGCTACAGCGGTGAGCGGCTGGGCGGCGCCGAGGTGCCGGGAAGCCTGCGCACCACCCGGGCACGGATCGAGGAGCTCGGAGCGCGGGCGCTTCCCATCCGGATGGACCTCCTCGACCGGGAGAGCGTGCGAGCCGCGGCCCGTGAGGTGCACCGCGAGTGGGGGCATGTCGACCTGCTGGTGAACAACGCGGTGGCGCACGTCGCGGGCAACCACGACAGGTTCCTCGACCTCGACGTGGACGTGGCGGCCTTGACGGTCGAGGGGAACTACCTCAGCCAGATCGCGCTGCTGCAGGAGGTGATCCCGGGCATGCTCGAAAGGGGCGGCGGCACGATCGTCAACATGTGCTCGGGTTCGGCCACGACCGACCCGCCCGCGCCGCCGGGCGAGGGCGGGTGGGGGGTGGCCTACGCGGCCTCGAAGGCGGCGTTCGGCAGGCTGGCGGGCGCGGTCAACGCCGAGTACCTCGGCCGGGGCGTCCGCGCGTTCAACCTCGACCCCGGATTCGTGATCACCGACGCCGGGGCGGCGCGCGGCGGCGTCGGCTCCATCGCGGACAGGGGTTTCGCGCCCGCCGCCGAGGACGCGCCGGGCGCGGCGATCGTCTGGCTCGCCTCCTCACCTGACGCGGACAGGTTCCTCGGCAGGGTGATCTGGACGCCCAAGCTGGTCGCGGACCTCGGCCTCCTGCCTGACAGGTCCGGCCTGCTTCCTCCGGCGGGGGAGGAGACCTCCCTCACCGGGTGATCGCCGGTCGCCGTGGGGCGGACATGGTGGCCGGGGAACGCCAAGGCCCTGCGCAGAAAGGGAAGAGGCCGGGGCCAACGGCCACATCTCGTGTTTCATCTAGAAATGTGCTAATGCTGACGTGTCACCTGTGAGTGAGGTGTGTATTCGCCGACGTTATTTTCTAGCTCGACTTTGGGGATCAAATGTCCTATTCGGAAGCGCCAAAAAAGGGCGGGCTGGATCGAAGGACCCGTGAGGAGTCACGGAAGCCCGTGTTCCTGCTATTGGTGGCGGCGTTCGTGGTGCCGGTCGATGTCGGCTATGTTCTCATCCTTCGAGCTCAGGGTGCCGATTTCAACGCTTCCCGTGTCGTGCTTATCGCCGGATGTCTTGCGGCGGCGGCCCTTCTTCTGGGCATTACCGCGTGGACGACAACCTCTGAGGTGCGCCTGCTTCTGTCGGGGAGTGCGATCGCAGGCCTACTCTTCGTGGCAATTTTGGCGCTTTTGAGCATAGGCTACTTGCTTGTTCTCGCCGCTGGGGCGGCGGGCTGGGTGCTGGCGGCGGATTTCCGATCTGCGTCAACGACGGCTCGAGCTCGCCTTGGTGTATTCATGGTCGCGGTGTTCATGCTCATGGCCATTGGGTTGATACTCACCTGACTTGTCCGGCCAACGGCCGGATGTGGACAAGATCCTCTGCCGTCATTGACCGTCGATTGTCGACCGGGTCCGCCCCTTGCCCAGATCGATGAACGCCACATCGGCCAGGAGATAGTGGCCGATCTCGGGTAGGTATTCGGCCTCGTCGGCCCGGACGAGCACTGGATCGTGCTGGTTGGCCGCGAAAACGGACATAGCTGACCTCCCAACAGGTTCAGGTTGCCAGCAATGGTGTCGCGTGGTGTGAGCGGCCGTCCGATCATCATCCTAGCTAGCTAAATTACTAGTATGCTAGCATTGCTGCATGGGTGACGAGGCGGTCAAGCAGTTCAACGTGTACCTGCCGGTGAGCCTGATCAGGCAGGTCAAGCATCACGCGATCGAGGAGGGCATGTCGCTGTCGGCATTAGTCACCGAAGCGTTGCGCGCCTACCTCGGCGACGCTCACGAGCAGCGACGGCAATCTTCGGAAAAGGAGACATGAACATGGCAGGCGAAGGCATTGAGGCGGTCTTCCTGGAGACCCGCAACTGGGGCAAGGCCGCGAAGTTCTTCCAGGAACTGGGCTTCGAGCTGGAGATCTCCGCCGGTGACGGCTCCGGTGTGTTTCGCAGCGGCGAGGGACCTTACCTCGTCGTCTCCGAGGTCCCGGCGGAGCGGGAGCCTCGGATACAGGTCGCACTGAAGGTGCCCGACGCGGACGGGTTCCGCCCCGATCCAGTCGTCGAGGTGGTCAAACCGTTCGAGGACACCCATTACGGGACCCGGGAGATGATCGTGCGGGATCCCGACGGGCGGCTGTGGAGCCTGCAGGCCCCCGGCAAGGACTGAGGCGCCTCTCGTTGAGGCGTCGCGGCGGCGGCGCCACGACGTGGCGAGTCTTCGGCCGGCGGTCGAGGTCAACGCCCCACGCCGAGGGCCGCCGGCGGATACGAGGAGCACCCGGAGGAATTGGAATGACCAGATGGCGCGGCAACCCCTGGGTGGTGCTGCTGACGCTCAGCCTGGGGTTCTTCATGACCCTGCTGGACATCACGGTCGTCAACGTCGCCATCCCCAGCATGATCGACAAGCTGCATGCGTCGCTCGACGAGATGTTGTGGGTGATCAATGCCTACATTCTCGTCCTCGCGGCTCTGCTGATCACCTCCGGCCGCATGGGTGACGTGCGTGGTCCGCGCACCATGTTCGTCTGGGGTGTCGCGCTGTTCACGGCGGCGTCCGTCCTGTGCGGCCTGTCGCAGGACCCGGCCCAGCTCATCGCCGCCCGCACCCTGCAGGGCCTGGGCGCGGCGGCGATGGTGCCACAGACCATGACGATCATCATCGGCACGTTCCCGGCCGAGCGTCGGGGCACGGCGCTCGGCGTCTGGGGAGCGGTCGCCGGCGTGGCTACGGTCGCCGGGCCCACACTCGGCGGTTACCTGGTCAGCACGGCCGACTGGCGCTGGATCTTCTTCGTGAACGTCCCGATCGGCGCAATCGTGCTCTCCATGGCCCTGGCGTTCGTGCCCGACATCCGGCACGGTGTACGCCGCACGCTGGACGCGCCGGGAGTCGTGCTGGCCACAGCGACGCTGCTGTGTCTGACCTTCGCGCTCACCGAGGGCCAAAGCCACGACTGGAACATCGGCATCTGGGCACTGCTGGGCGCGGGCGTGCTGCTGCTGGTGGTGTTCCTGATCTACCAGCGCTCCCGGCAGGACAGAGAACCGCTGCTGCCCTTCGCGCTCTTCAGCGATCGCAACTACACGGTCATGAGTGTCGTCTCGGCGACCGTCCAGGTCGGGATGATCGGCTTGTTCCTGCCGGTGATGATCTATCTGCAGTCGGTGCTGGGCTTCAGCGCGCTCGAAGCCGGTCTGGTGATGGCGCCGGCGATGGTGGCGTCGGCGCTCCTGTCGCCGCTCGCGGGCCGGATGGCGGATCGGATCAGCGGCAAGTACGTCCTGATGACCGGCCTCACCCTGTTCGCCGTCGGGCTGACCTGGCTCGCCGGGGTCATCGAGGTCGGCCGGGCATGGTGGCAGTTCCAGCCCGCCCTGATCGTGGCCGGGCTGGGCATCGGCTGTGTGTTCGGCCCGATGGTCGCGCTCGCCATGGAGAACGTGGAGCCCAAGATGGCCGGGGCCGCCTCCGGCGTGCTCAACACGATCCGGCAGATCGGCACCGTCATCGGTAGCGCCGCGGTCGGCGCGGTGCTGCAGAACCGCCTGGCCGCCGCACTCCAGGACGAAGCGGTCAAGCGCGCCGACGACCTTCCGGCGACCGTACGCCACTCGTTCGTGGCCGGCTTCGACAACGCCGCCAAGGGCGGCCTGGAGGTCGGCACAGGCCAGACCGGCGCGGCGCTCACACCGCCCCCAGGAACGCCGGAGAACCTGGTTCACCGCCTTCAGCAGGTAGCGGCGTCGGTGTTCGAGCACGCCTTCGTTCACGCCATGTGGCCGACCCTGGCACTGCCCATCGCCGTGATCGCCGTCGGCGCACTCTCATGCCTTCTGGTACGACGCCGCCCCGCGGATAACCGTACCGGCGCGCCCGACACGGCCGAAGTCGGCACCTCCGCCTGATGCGCGGTCAGCGACCGACGTACGCCAGGCCGATGAAGTTCAGCGGTGACGGCGGCCCTTGAGCTCGTGGAAGACCTCGATCCAGTCCACAATTACGGCCTGTCCGGCATGTTGGTCCAGCCCTTGCCGTCCGCACGGCCGTACCATCCGGACGCGGCCAGGGTGCCGCCGTCCACCGGTATGGTATGGCCGGTGACGAAGCGGGAGTCGTCCGAGGCGAGGAACTCCACGACGGCGGCATAGTCGTCGGGCTCCCCGAAGCGGCCCAGCGGGAGCCACAGGGGGAGCAGGCCGGGGTCGCGGCCGCGCAGCATCGCCGCCGCCGGTGTCTGCGGGGTGTCGGCCAGGTCGGGGGCGATGGCGTTGACCCGCACGCCGTACTGGCCGACCTCGACCGCGAGGCTCTTGGTGAAGGCGGAGACGCCCGCGTTGTAGGCGGAGTAGACCGCGTGGCCGGGGATGCCGCGGAACGCCTCGACGGTCGAGTTGTTGACGACGCAGCCGGTCCTCCGCTCGACCATGACGGGAAGGATCGCGTGGGTCATCTTGAACACGTGCAGCAGGTTCAGCTCATAGAGGCGCTGCCACTGCTCGGGCCTGCTGCGTAGGAATGTCCGTGACGCGGGGCGGAAGTCGCCGACGTTGTTCACCAGCACGTCGACGCGCCCCCCGCCCGCGCCGAGCGCGGTTTCCAGGACCCGCTGGACGACGTCGTCCTCGCTCGCGTCGCCGATCACCAGGACACACCGCCCTCCGGCGGCCTCGATCTCCCGCGCCGTCTCCGCCGCGGCCTCCCCGTCGATGTCGTTGAGCACCACCAGGTCGCCGCGGCGGGCGAGGCGGCGGCTGATCGCGCCGCCGATCCCGAGTGCCCCGCCGGTCACCACGCAGACGCGGCTGTGCGCCGGTGTCGTGTCGGTCATCGTTCTCCTCTCGCGCCTGCACGCTCTGTCCGCAGGCGACGTTCACGACCCGTTCTCGAGGTGGCGCCCGCACACTCGTCCCGGCGGGTGCCGCTCACGGCCCGTTCCCGCGGGCGGTGCCCACGAGCCCATCCCGGCGGGCGACGCCTACGCACCCTGCCCCCGCCAGTGGCGGACCGGCCTGGTCTCGATCCAGTCGATCTGGATGGACCGCTCCGCGATCCGCCAGACTCCGCCCTCGCGGCGGTAGCGGTCGGTGTAGCGCAGGTGCCACACGAGATCGGAGGGTTCGCCCGCGCGCGCGGTCAGGTGGTGCGCGGCGCAGGCGACCTTTCCCGTGGCGATCCCCGGCTCCGGGCCCGGATCGAAGACCTGGCCCGCGAGCGCGTGGAGGGTCACCGGGACGGCGTCGAGCGAGGACATCGCCCTGGCGATCTCGTGGTGTCCCGTGCGGGTCAGCACCGGGCCGAGCGCCTTCGGTGGGTCGGGCAGGACAAGGACACCGTCCGCGGTGAACAGGCCGGTCAGGGCGGCGACGTCCCGGCAGTCGGCGAAGAGGGCGTAGCGCGCGACCAGGTCGGCGAGCGCGGCGCGGTCGTCGGAGCCGAGAGGCGCGACGGCGGGGGTCACGGCACCTTCAGGCCGAGACGTTCCGCGCAGGCGGACAACTCGTCGACGGCCGCCCGGAGGTCGGGCGTCGGCGTCGCCGCGAGCACGATCCGATCGGCTCCGAGACCGGCCAGTGACTCCGCCTTCTCCGGCGTGATCCGGGAGACGAGGTGGCCGAGGCTGAGCTCAAGGGCCTCGGGGTCGCGGCCGTTCCGCTCCGCCTCCGTCCGCATCACCCCGACCAGGCGCCGCAGTTCCTCGCCCGCGAGGCCGAGCGGCTGCAGGCCGTCGCCGTGCCGTCCCGCCCTGCGGGCCGCCGCGACGCTGTGCCCGCCGATGTGGATCGGCACGCCACCGCTCCGTGCGGGCTTGGGGTAGCTCATCGCCCCGTCGAACTCGAAGAACTCCCCGTGATGGCCGACCCCCTCCGGCGAGGTCCCCGCCCACAGCTTGCGCATCACCTGGATCTGCTCGTCGGCGCGCCTGCCCCGGGTCTCGAAGTCCGCGCCGCAGGCCTCGATCTCCTCCTTCATCCAGCCCATGCCGACGCAAAGCCGCAGGCGCCCGCCGGACAGCGCGTCGATGGTGGCGATCCGCTTGGCCAGCACCACGGGGTGGTGGTTGGGCAGTACCAGGACGCCGGTGGCCAGCCCGATGCGCGTCGTCCTTCCGGCGAGGAAGGCCAGCAGGTCCAGCGGGTCGGGGATGTCGCAGTCGTCCTTGAGCTCCATCTTCCCCGACCTGTCGTAGGGGTAGACGCTGGAGTATCCGCTCATGACCACCGTGTGCTCGACGACCACGATGGACTCGAATCCGCACGCCTCCGCGTGCCGCGCGTAACCGCTGATCCACTCCGGGGCCGCGGTCGTGTTCGCGGCGACCGGCGCTATAACCGCGTACTTCATCGCGTGAGGTCACCTGCCGGTTCTGATCCGTGGCCCGCGCCGTCCGCGAGCGTTCCGCCTGTTGCGCTCCGCACGTTACGGGTGCCGGATACGGCGGGCGCACGCGTTCCCGATGACCGGGACGGCCGCCCGTCCTCCGCCACGGTTAATCTCTCGCACATCGTACGAGGCTTGTAGTACAGTGTGCGAGAAAGGTCTCGAACACTGTACGAGTCATGGAGTGGCCATGTCGTCCCCCCATCCGAAACGGTGGTTGATCCTCGGTGTCCTCTGCTTGAGCCTGCTCGTGCTCGTCGTCGACAACGGGGTCCTCAATCTCGCCATCCCCTCCCTCATGAAGGAGCTGGGAGCGACCCCGGCGGACATCCAGTGGATCATCAACGCCTACATGCTTGCCTTCGCCGGGGTGCTGCTCACGGTCGGCGCCCTGTCCGACCGCTACGGCAGACGCCGCTTCCTGGTCATCGGCCTGGCGCTGTTCGGCGGCGCCTCCCTGATCGCGACGTTCGCCCAGACGCCGGCCCAGCTGATCGCCTGTCGTGCGCTCATGGGCTTCGGCGGGGCCTTCCTCATGCCCAGCACCCTGTCCATCATCATGAACGTGTTCGACCAGTCAGAGCAGCGCAAGGCGATAGCCGCCTGGAGCTCGGTGCTCATGGTCGGCGGGATCGCCGGGCCCTCGCTCGGCGGTTTCCTCCTCGACCACTACTGGTGGGGCTCGGTCTTTCTGATCAACGTCCCGATCAGCGCGCTCGCGATCGCCGCGTCGCTGCTCCTCATGCCGGAGTCCCGTGGCCTCCCCCGCCCCATCGACCTCGTCGGGGCGGTCCTGTCGACCGGTGGCATGGTCGCCCTGGTCTGGGCGATCATCTCCCTCCCCGAGAGGGGCTGGACCTCGCCCGCCGTGCTCGCCACCGCGCTGATCGCGGTCGTCATGCTGACCGCCTTCGTCCTCTGGGAGCGGCGCACTCCGCACGCCATGCTGCCGCTCTGGCTCTGGCGCCAGCGCAACTTCAGCGGCGCCAGCTTCTCGATCGTGCTGATGTCCTTCTCCGCGGGCGGTCTGCTGCTGATGCTGACGCAGTACCTCCAGTTCGTCCTGGGCTACGGGGTCCTGCAGGCCAGCCTGGCGCTCATCCCCTACATGGTGGCGGCCATCGTCTTCAACGGCCTCGGCGCGACCCTGGGTAAGAAGCTGTCCAACCGCGCCATGGTGACGATCGGCATGCTGGTGTTCGGAGCCGGTTTCCTGGTGCTCACCCGGATGACGCCCGACTCCGGTTACGGCCTGTTCATCTCCGGCCTGATGGTGATGGGGGTCGGCGGGGGCCTGGTGGCGCCCGCGGCGTACGCGTCGCTGATGAGCGCGGTGCCGCCGGACCGGGCGGGCATCGGCTCGGCGCTCAACGACACCGTCCAGCAGACCGGAGGCGCGCTGAGCGTCGCCCTGCTCGGCAGCGTGCTTTCTGCGGCCTACTCCGCAGGCATGCCGGAGAGCGTGCCCGCTCCGGCCAGGGAGTCGATCGCCGCCGCGCTCGCCCTCGGTGACCCGGCGCTCGCCAGGACCGCGAAGGTGGCCTTCGTCGACGCCATGGCGTCGGGGATGATCGTCGGCGCCGTCGGCTCGGTGGCCGCCGCGATCGTCGCCTGGGCGCTGCTGCGCCCGATCGAGACGCCCCCTCAGGCCGATCTGTCCACCGAGCCCCTGGCGGAGGCGTACGGCAAGGCGGGCGGCTGACGGGACCCTGCGGGTTCATCCGCCCAGCGGGACCAGCCCGGAGAGCACCGCGGGCAGTTCGCCGGTGTGCACGACCCCAAGACACTGGGTCGCGCGGGTCAGCGCGACGTAGAGGTCGTTCAGCCCGCGCGGGGACTCGGCAATGATCTGCGCGGGCTCGGCGATCAGCACGGAGTCGAACTCCAGCCCCTTGGCCTGTCTCGTGGTGAGAACCGTCACCTGGCGGTCCCGCTCCCCGGGCGGGGCGGGAGCCGTCACGGCGGTGACCGCCCCGCCCAGCTCCTCAAGCCGCGTCTCGGGCACAATCACGGCCAGCCGCCGCTCGCCCAGCCCGGCGGCCTGCCGCGTGGCGAACTCCCCGAGACGCTCCGGCAGCTCGCCACGCGGCACCTCCACGTGCCAGGGAAGAAGGCCGGTCTCGCGCACCGATCGCGGCGGGGCGGTCGACGGGTCGATCGCGGCCAGCACGTCGGAGGCGACGGCCATGATCTCGGCGGGGACGCGGTAGTTGAGGGTCAGCGGCTCAAGACGCCACCGATCTCCCAGATGGGGGCCGAGGACCCGCTGCCAGGAGGTCGTGCCCGCCGGGTCCCCGGTCTGGGCGACGTCGCCGACGAGCGTCATCCATCTGGTCGGGCAGCGCCGTACGAGCAGCCGCCACGCCATCTCCGACCGCTCCTGCGCCTCGTCCACTGTCTCGTTGAGCAGGTTGGGGCCGCCGAACGGATCGGCGCCGATCCGGTCCGCATACAGCAGGGCGAGGGCTTCGACGATCACCGGGACGACGAGAGGCCTGGCCTGGTTGTGCGTCAGGCGGGAATCGCGTCCCAGGTCCCGCAGCACCCGCGCCAGCCGTGCGGAGGCCCGGGTCCTGAGATCGTCGAGCCGTTCGTAGAGCATCGAGACGTACTCCTGCTCCGATGAAATCTCCATGCTTGACAATTTTTCACCTGTCGTGAGATAATAAAGTGAGCAGTTTTGTTGACTTTTTGTGCACTATCAATACAGTGCACTCTCCCGCCTCCGCCTGGCGAGGCGTCTGTGGGCTCTCATGGAGCCCGTGCGTGCCAGAGTGTTCCCTCCGTGCGCGAACCGTTCCTGTTTGCCCGTCGTGCCGCGCTTTTGTGCGGGCGTTTGAGGAATGCTGGGAAGCGCCATTTCTGTCCACGTGAATTCCTTTGTGGAATGCGGAACTTAAGCTCCTCTGGGGCTTTCGGGGGCCGGATTCGGAATTTATTGGTAATTCAATCACTTTGTTGCCGGCCGTTATCTGTCTCGACGCTGACATGCTTGCATGTGCGGTTTACTGCCTTTGTCGTGGCAATAATCGGACACCTGGACATCCGGGTGCTGATCTCCGTGGACATTTCTCTGAATCTGCGATCTCATGTCTCCGCCAGTCCTTTGCGGAGCCTTTTCGGGATGCGGAGAAATGCATGGCCAATTGGCGAAGAATGATGGGAGTCGTCGTCGCGTTCGCGACGGCGGTCGGGTTCGGGGCCGTCGAGGCGCGGCCGTCGACGGCCGCTGCGGCGTCATCGGGGGATCTCCGGATCACCCGCTTCCTCGGCGAGCAGCAGCTGCCGCACAAGATGCAGTTCGAGGGAACCACCGTCGGTGGATTGTCCGGCATCGACCGCGACCCGCTCACCGGCACCTGGTACTTCATCTCCGATGACCGGTGGCGCTACAACCCCGCCCGCTTCTACACCGGGAAACTGGACATCAACCGGCTCACCGGGCGGTTCGGCGGGGTGAGCCTCACCGGGGTCACCACGCTCCTGCGCCCCGACGGAACCCCCTATCCCGCCTACGGCCAGCCCGAGTCCGCCGACCCGGAAACGATTCGCTTCGACCCCTGGAGCCGCAAGCTCCTGTGGGGTCACGAGGGTGACAGACCGGACGAGACTCACCCCACCATTCCGGTCTCCGACCTATTCCTCCGCTGGGTCGACCGCGGTGGCCACCACCGCGGCGAGCTGCCGCTTCCCGACAACCTGAAGCTGACGGACACCACCGCGGGGCCCCGCCGCAACTTCGGGTTCGAAGGCCTGACCTTCACCCCCCGCACCATCGCGGCCGTCGTCGAGGGGCCCCGATACGAGGACGGCGAACCCCCGACCGTCGAGCACGGCGCGCCCGCCCGGATCACCGTGTGGGGCCGCGACGGCAGGACACGCGCGCAGTACGCCTATCCGATCGACCCGCTGCCTGCGGCACCGGTCCCGCCGACCGGCCAGACCGACAGCGGCGTCTCGGAGATCCTGGCCCTCGACGATCACCGCTACCTGGCCCTCGAGCGCTCCTGGATCGAGGGCGTCAACTACCGGGTCAAGCTGTACGAGATCGATCTGCGCGGCGCGACGAACGTGCTGGACAGGAACAGCCTGACGACGGGTGAGCCGTACCGCCCCGTCAGCAAGCGACTGGTCCACGATTTCAGCTCGTCCGGGGCGACGGTGCAGAACCTGGAAAGCCTCGCCTGGGGGCCGCGCCTGGTCACGGGCGAGTGCACCCTGGTGGTCGGTTCCGACGACAACTTTGACGACCGTGAGGTCACCCAGTTCCTGGCCTTCGCCGCCAGGGGCTGCTGACCGCGAGACGGCGCCCCGGAAGGCCCGCCCGAAACGGGAAAACGCCGGTTAGCCTGGAAATCAGGAGTTGTGCCCGGCGCCGAGGCGTGGAGGTCGCGATGTCGAAGGGCCATGAAGACGACTGGGTTCCCGAGGCGGTCCGGCGTCCTGGCGACCACGCCGACCAGGCTCACGAATACGTCGTCGAGCAGGTCAGGGACATCACCAAGGGCGGAAAGATCGTTTTCGAGGCGCCGATCGGCGGGGGAGTCGACACCGGCCTGCGGCGGCTGTTCCCGGTGACCTACGACCTCGACCTCGGCCACGCCGAGGTCAGGGAGACCGGCGAGGACAAGTGACCCGTGAGGGTGACTCGCGAGAGCCGCTGATCTCCGGGCCCGGCGACTCCCGAGGGACGCCGGACGGTGAGGATGGGCGAGCGGTCCCGGCGGCGGGCGAAGCCGCCGGGACCCGCTCCATCCGGCCTCCCGCCGGATGCCTGGGCGCGGCGGGCCCGCTGTCCCGCCGCCGTGCCGCCGTGATCTCAGGCGGGCTTGGTCATGAACTCGGCGGCCTTTTCGGCGATCATGATGGCCGGGGCGTTCGTGTTGCCCGTCGTCACCGACGGCATGATCGAGGCGTCCGCGACGCGCAGGCCCGCGACGCCGTGCACCCGCAGCTCGGGGTCGACGACCGCCTGCTCGTCCACCCCCATCCTGCAGGTGCCCGACTGGTGGTGGTAGGTGATGACGGTCTCGCGGATGTAGGCGTGCAGCCCCTCGGTGGTCTCGGCGAGCGTGCCCGGGTAGAGCTCGTACGCGCCCCAGTCCTCGCGCAGCGCGGGAGCCGCCGCGATCTCCTGGCACAGCCGTACGGCGGCGGCCAGCGCCTCCAGATCGGCCTTCTCCGAGAGCACCCGGGGATCGATGAGCACGGGGTCGGTGGGGGAGGCGCCGGACAGGCGGATGACACCGTGGCTGGCCGGGCGCACCAGGCCCGCCATGAGCGAGACGCCGTCGGGCGGCCCCTCCATCCAGCGCTCGTACAGCGGCGCGTCGAAGTGCAGCGGCTGCAGGTCCGGAACCGGCAGATCGGGCCTGCTGCGCCAGAACAGCTGGCTCTGGGTGCGCGGAAGCCCGTGCGAGGCCGGGATCTGACGGCCGGTCGCGGCGATCACCGGAACCAGCCAGTGGTCCTGCAGGTTGCGCCCGACTCCCGGCAGATCGGCCTGCACGGCGATGCCGTGCGAGCGCAGGTCCCCGGCGTCGCCGACCCCCGAGCGCAGGAGGATCTCCGGCGAGCCGATGGCACCGGCGCTCAGCACGACCTCGTGCCCGGCCAGGCCGCGCTCCAGCACGCCGTCCCGCTCCCACTCGACGCCGACGCACCGGTCGCCCTCGAACAGCAGCCGGTGGACGACCGCGTCGGACACGAGGGTGAACCCGTCGCGGCCGAGCACCGGTCCCAGGTAGGCGTCCGCGGTCGTCCTGCGGCGGTGTTCGTGGATGGTGAACTGCATGAAGGAGACGCCGTCCTGCGACGCCCCGTTGTAGTCAGGGTTGAACGGCAGCCCGGCCTGTTGCGCCGCCTCGACGATCGACCGGTGAGCCGGTGAGGGCTCATACCCCGTCAGGATGTGCAGCGGCCCGCGCGGCTCTCCCGGGTCCGAGTCGACGGCCTCGATCCTGGAGAAGACCGGCCGCACGTCCTTCCACGCCCAGCCGGGGTTGCCCCGCGCGGCCCAGTCGTCGTAGTCGGCCGGGTTGCCTCGGACCCAGATCATGGCGTTCAGGTTGTGCGACCCGCCGACGGCCCTGCCACGCGGCAGGTGCAGGCGGCGGCCGTGGGCGTGCTGCTGCGGAACCGTACGGTGGCCCCAGTCGAGGGGGGAGTCCCACAGCTCGTGCATCCGCGTCGGATCGTCGACCGCGGGGAAGCGCTGACCGCCGGGTCCCGCCTCGACGAGCAACACGCTCGCGCCCGCGTCGGCCAGCCTGCGCGCGACCACGGATCCCGCGGAACCGGCACCGACCACGATCACATCGGCCTGAAACCGGTGGTGCGACTCGTTCACGCGATCACCAGGCCGCCGTTGGGGCTGAGCGTCTGCCCGGTGAAGTAACTTCCCGCGTCGCCCGCGAGGAACGCGACCGTGTCGGCGATCTCGCGGGGCAGCCCGAAGCGCCCCATGGCGATGCGCTCCTCGAGGTCGGCGCGCATCCGCCCCCCGATGACCGAGCCGAGCGGAGTCTCGATGTAGCCGGGCGCGACGCAGTTGACGCGGATGCCGTACGGCGCGACATCGCGGGCGACGGCCCTGGTCAGCGCCTGGATCCCGCCCTTGGCCGCCGAGTAGTGCGGCAGATGCTCGCAGCCGGTGAGCCCGCAGATCGAGGAGACGTTGACGATCACCCCGGAGCGCTGCTCCGTCATGACCCGCAGCGCCGCCCTGGTGCAGTAGAACGTGCCGTCGAGATGGACGGCGAGCATGTCCCGCCAGGCCTCGTCGGAGATGTTCACGGTCGCGTCGACCGTGGTGGTCGCGGTGCCGTCTGTCCTCAGCTCCGCGAGGCGCGTGTCGAGCCTGCCGAACGCGTCCTCCGCCTCCTGGCCGCCACGCACCCCGGCGTTGTTGACGAGGATGTCCAGCCGCCCGTACGTGCTCGCCACCTCGGCGATCACCTCGTCGACCGCGGCGGAGTCGGACACGTCGGCGACCCGGGCCTCCGCCTTGCGGAGCGTGCCCGCGGTCAGTTCCGCCGCCGCGGCGATCCGGTCGAGCACGACGACGGTGGCCCCGTCCGCGTCCAGGCGCCTGCAGATCGCCTCGCCGATGCCGGAGCCGCCTCCGGTGACCAGGGCGATCCTGTCTTCCAACGGGTTCACGAGTGTGCTCACCTCTAAGTCCTTTTCGCAGTCACGCGGGTGCGATGACAGTCACGCTAACCACGGGTCAGCCCCGCGGCCCTCACCGGAGGGCGACGGGGTGAGCGAAAGACAAGGAGTGGTCACTCAGGGTCAAGTGTGTTCACCGTCACGTCCGCCAACCTTGGCGCAAGTCCGGTACGAGGAGAGATCCGCTACGAGGAGACGGAGGGACGCCGTGAGTGTCGACGATGTCGGAACGGAAGGGACGGCCGCGCTGGACGCCCCGGATGTTCCGGAGGAGCGTCCTGGGCGGTCGCCGGGCGGGCGGGTGAGCGGCCTGGCGCGGCGCGTTCCCGCGATGGAGTCCATGAGCGTGCTGGTCGCGACGATCGCCCTGGTCGTCGTCATCGGCATCCTGCACCCGGACTTCCTGTCGGCCGCGCAGCTGCTCGACACGTTGCAGGCGTCGGTCTACGTCGGCCTGCTCGCCGGAGGCATGGCCTTCCTGATCTCCATGAGGGAGATCGACCTGTCCGTCGGCTCGATGTTCGGGCTCTCCCTCATCAGTATGGGTCTGCTGATCAACCAGGGGTTCTCCCCCTGGCTGGCGGGCCTGCTCGGCGTTCTGCTCGGCGGCGTGCTCGGGCTGGTGAACGCGCTCGTCGTGCAGTTCATCGGCATTCCGACCATCGTGGCGACGCTGGCCACGCTGTCGGTCTACCGCGGCCTGTCGCTGGCCCTCAGCGAGGGCCAGCAGGTGACCGGCATGCCGGTGGAGAACTCCTTCTTCACGATCCTCGGCGGCAAGATCCTCGGCGTCTACACGAGCGTGTGGATCCTGGTCGCCGTCATCGTCCTGCTCACGGTCATCCTGCGGTTCACCTCGTTCGGCTACCGGGTGCGGGCGATCGGCTCGAACCCCGACGCCGCGACGTTCTCCGGCATCTCGGCCAACCGGGTCAGGATGCAGGTCCTGGTGCTGGTCGGCCTGCTCGCGGGCGTCGCCGCCGCCCTCGGGCTCGCCTTCTTCACCTCGGGCGACCCCAACATCGGCACCGGTTTCGAGCTGCAGGCGATCGCCGCCGCCGTGATCGGCGGCACCCCGTTGCGCGGCGGCACCGCGACCGTGGTCGGCGCCGTCTTCGGCGCGATCCTGCTGGCCGTCGTCAACAGCGGGCTCCAGTACTTCAACATCCCCGTCAACTGGAGCTCCTTCGCGACCGGAGCCGTGATCCTGCTGGCCGTCTCGCTGGACAGCCTGCTGCGCAGGCGCCGCAGGCGCAAGGACGAGGCGCTGGGTCTGTAGGGAAAGCCGGGCTCCCGAAGGACGGACCGTGTCCTGTCCTCCGTCACCCGATCCATCCATCTATCCCCAACAAAACCGGTAATCCGGAAATCCCGGCCATCCGGAGAAATACCGACTATCCCCCGAAAAAACTGCAAATTCGAGGAGCCATCCATGACCGCTGGACCGAGGCGCCGGGGCCTGCCGCGCCGTCGCCGTACGTTCACCGCCCTGTCGATTCTCACCGCGTCGGCCATCGCGCTCACGGCCTGTTCCTCCGGCTCGTCAGACTCGAAGGCAACGGCGGGCGCGGGCGGGGGAGCGGACGCAGGCAAGCCTCTCAAGATGGGTTTCATCTACGCGACGTCCACCCAGAACCCGTTCCAGGAGATGGCGTTCGGTGCGAAGGCCGCCGCCGACCAGGCGGGGAACGTCACGCTCAACCAGGCCGCGCCCGTCGGCGTCAACGGTCCCGCCCAGGTGCAGCTCTTCCAGTCCGCGATCAGGAACTCGCCCGACGGGATCGCGCTGGAGACGCTCACCCCTGACCTGTTCGTCCGGCCGCTGAACCAGGCCTCCGACCAGAACATCCCGCTGGCCGCCGTCGACACGGCGGCGCCTCCCGGAACCAAGGTCGGGCTCTACGTCGGCAACAGCAACGCCGAGCTGGGCACCGCGCTGGGCATGGAGTTCATCAAGCACGTGCCCGCGGACGCGAAGGGCGAGGTCGTCATCGGCAATGACATTCCCGGCCTCCAGCTTCTGGTGCAGCGGGCCGACGCGCTCATCGCGGTCATCAAGAAGGAGCGCCCCGGGCTGACGATCAGCGGCCCGTTCGACGCCAAGTCCGAGCCGACCGACAACTTCAACGCCTGGCAGGGCATCGTGAAGGCTCACCCCAAGGCGATCGCCTTCCTGGGCGTCGGCGGTCAGGACGGCGTCTCCCTGCCCCTCATCCAGCAGCAGACGGGCCGTAAGTTCCTCGCGGGCTCGGCGGACATCCCGCCGGAGGCGCTGCAGGCCGTCAAGAACGGTCAGCTCTTCGCGCTCTCCTCGCCCGAGCACTGGCTCAAGGGCTACGTCGCGATGCGCCTGCTCATCGAGTCCAAGCGCACCGGCAAGCCGATGCCGACCGGCTGGTGGAACCCGGGCACGCTCATCGTGAACAAGGACAACGTCGACGAGATCATCAAGCGGCAGGTGGACCCGGCGAGCCGGGCGGCCTACTTCAAGGCGATCGTCGACAAGCAGTTCGCCGACCCGAACTCCTACCTCAAGCCCATCACCGAGGCCAACTGAGGACCGCGGGGCGGCCGGTCCCCGCTCACGAGATCGGCCGCCTCGCCCGCACGGCGACCCGTTAGGGGAAACCGGCGGGCCCCGCCGTACCCCCCGCAGCAGTCCCGCAGCAGTCCCGCAGGAGGAGGAGCGCACATCATGGCGATCCTGGAGGCCAGCAACATCGGCAAGACGTACGGAGGCGTCGTCGCCCTGAAGGACGCGGGCATCCACGTCGAGGCGGGCTCCGTCCACGCCCTTCTCGGGGAGAACGGCGCGGGCAAGTCGACACTGATCAAGATCATGTCTGGTGCGGTCGCGCCCGACCGGGGCAGTCTCACGCTGAACGGGCAGCAGGTGCGCTTCCGCAACACGGGAGACGCCGCCCTCCACGGCGTCGCCGTCGTCTCCCAGGAGCTCAACCTCTTCCCCGACCTGGACGTGCTCGCCAACCTCTACCCGGTGACCGGGCCCCGCCGCGGGCCGTTCGTCGACCGCGCGGCCATGGCGGAGGCCGCCGCGCCCGTGCTGGACCAGCTCGGCTTGAACATCTCGGTCAGGACCCGGCTCGGGGAGCTCTCCCTGGCACAGCGCCAGCTCGTCGAGATCGCCAGAGCCCTGCTGACCAAGCCGCGCGTCCTCATCCTGGACGAGCCGACGTCCGCGCTCGAACAGGCCAGCGCCGACCGGCTGCTGAACGTCGTGCGGGTGCTGCGTGAGCACCAGGTCGGCGTTGTCTTCGTCTCGCACATTCTTGAGGAGGTCATGGCGCTCAGCGACGTCATCACCGTGCTGCGCAACGGCGAGATCGTCATGGAGGCTGAGGAGCGGCAGGGGTTGTCCATGGCCGAGGTCGTCACGGCCATGCTGGGAGACAGGCCGGTGCCGGTGACAGGGAAGGCAGCCGTCGCGGCCCCCCGTGACGCGGCCTCGCCCGACCAGGTGGGGGACGCGGGCCGTACCAGGGCGGCGGAGGCGGGCCGTACCGCGGGCGGCGAGCTCAGGATCGTGGACGCGGGCTCGCGGGGAGTGCTCGCCGACGTCTCGCTGACCGTGCGGCCGGGGGAGATCCTTGGGCTCGCAGGCCTGGCCGGATCGGGACATCAGGCGACGCTGGAACTGGTCGCGGGCCTTCGCCGGGCCGACACCGGCGAGGTGCGGCTGCCCTCAGGGCGTATCGTGCCCCGGGGGCTGCGCCGCAGCATCGCGGCGGGTGTGGCCGTCGTCTCCGGCGACCGGCGCAGGTTCGGGCTCATGCTGGACAAGCCGATCTGGGAGAACATCGCCCAGGTGCGGGCCGTCGCGCTCGGCCGCGACGGCGCCTTCCTGCGCCGTACGGCCCTGCGTGCCCGCGCCCGCGATCACGGCGAGCGGATGAGCCTGCGCTGCGCGAGCGTGGACCAGCGCACCGGCCTGCTCTCCGGCGGCAACCAGCAGAAGGTCGTGCTCGCCAAGTGGCTCGACGCCGACCCCTCCGTGCTGTTGCTCGACGACCCGACCCGGGGCGTCGATGTCGGCGCGAAGGCCGAGATGCACACGCTCATCCGGTCCGCGACCCAGGCGGGGACGGTCACCCTGCTCTGCTCGACCGATGTGGAGGAGCTCGCCTCCCTCTGCGACCGGGTGGCCGTCTTCTACCGGGGGAAGGTCGCCGCGATCCTCGACGGCGACGACCTGGACCAGCACCGCATCCTTGAGATCATGAACACCGGCCAGAATTAGGGGCTGCTCGATGCTCGGGCCCCGCCGTCCCGAACCGCCGGGCGCGACGCCGCGAAGCCCCATCATCGGCCGCCTCTCCGTACGGCACGGCACGTCGATCTGACGTCCGGCCTTCGGGGCCGGATTTCCCGCCTCCGCAGAACACCCTCAGCTGAAAGCCCAGGTCATTTCTGACCTGGGCTTTCTTCGTGTCTCTGGCATGCGGGCCGGCTCCCTCTCCGGCGCGGGCGTGCCACCGCCGCCCAGGGGAACCCGCGGCGGGCACATCAGGCCCGGCGCACGCGGGCACCGAGAGACGACCGAAACCGTAAGACCGAAAGTTCGGTCCCGAGGCACCACAGCACTATGCCGAGCGCCTTGTCGCCACTGACGCCGCTGCGGTCTCCTTTACCCGGATCACCTACGCGAACCGCGCGAAAGGGATTAACCACATAAATGGCCATGAAGGAGGTGAAAATATGCGCCTCGCTCTGGACCTGACCGACATCGAGTCGGAGTCGCTCGCGATCGCCCCGGTCCCCACGGACATGTCCCTGGAGGCCCTCGGCGGAGGACACGGGATGTCCGAACTCGCGGCATCCGGATGTGGAGTTCCCAGCTGCTGCGTCTCCTGCTGCTGCTGTTGCTGTGTCTGACCCGAAAGGTTCGATCATGAAGATGCCTCTCGACCTCGGAGAGATCGAGGCCTCGCCCCTCGTCGCCGGGTCCTACCGGATGGCGGGCTTGGAATCTCTCGACCCGCGCGTGCTGGCGGGCTCCGCCTCGCTCATGAGCGAGGTGGGCGGCTCCGTCCTTCCCAGCTGCGCCTGCTGCAGCTGCTGCGTGTGCTGCTGCTGCTGCAGCAACTGAGAACGATCGGAGTTCACTCGTGTCCCTGCGCCTTGACCTCGACGACCTCGCCGTCGAGTCGGTGGCCGCGCTGAGCGCGCCCGCCGTCTCGCTGGAGTCGCTGACCGGCGGTCACGGCATGGCCGAGATGGCCGCCTCCTGCATCGGCTCCCCGCTCGTCATCTGCAGTTGCTGCTGCTGCTGTGGCGGAGGCAACTGACATGTCCTTCGCCCAGTCGATGGCCGACCTCCAGGTCGAGCAGCTGGTCGTGTCCGCCCCTGGCGGGACCTCGCTGGAGTCGCTCACCGGCGGCCACGCCATGAGCGAGATGGCCGCGTCCTGCTGCGGTCCGAGCAGCGGCTGCAGCTGCTGTGTCGTCTGTTGTTGCTGCTGCTGCAGCTGACCGCGTACCGCCTCAACGAAGGAACAGATCATGTCCCCGCATCGTGGCCTCGCCCTCGACCTCGACGGGCTTGACGTGGAGGCCATCGCCGTCAACGCCCCCAACCCCCACGGCTCGCTGGAGACGCTCGGCGCCGGACACGGCATGGCCGAGCTCGGCGGCTCCGTGACGAGCTGCGCCCCCTCCTGCAGCTGCTGCGTCAGTTGCTGTTGCTGCTGCTGCTGACTGTTCGAAAGCGCGCGGAAGTGACGCGCGCGTGATTCGCCGGCCGGACCGAGAAGGGTCCGCCGGCCTCCCCTCCGCTGCCTGTCTCCCCATCGAGGAATGCGATGAGACCCAAGCTGAAGCCCGACGTCTTCTGGGTGCCCTCCGAGAACGCCGTCTCCTTCGTGCACTCGGGCGACCTGTTCAGCGTGTCGGGCAAGTCGGCGATGCCGCTGATGGACCGCCTCGCCCCCTACCTGGACGGGCAGACCGAGCTGGACGACCTGGTCGCCGGCCTGCCGCCGGAGAAGGCGGAGATGGTCACCACGCTGGTCCGCGCCCTGGCCGACGCCGGTCTGGTCAAGGACGCCGTGACCGACGAGCCGCACGACCTGGACGAGGACGAGCTGGAGCGCTACGCCGCCGAGATCGCCTACATCGACCACTTCCACAGCTCGGCCGCGCGCCGTTTCCAGACCTATCGTGACACGCCGGTCGTGGTGATCGGCTCCGGCCTCACGCTGCCCGCCCTCGTGCACGCCATCCTGTGGTCCGGCAGCCGCGAGCTGAGCGTCTTCACCACCGATGAGTGCGAGACCGACCTCGACCGGCTGGCCGAGTACTGCGACCGGGCGACGGAGCGCGACCCGCAGGCGGTCATCCGGGCCGTGGAGCCCCTGGGGGACCTCGCCATCGCGGTCGCGGCCGGAAAACTGGTGCTGCACATCTCCGACCTCCCGCAGCCAGACCGCGCCCGCGACCTCGACCGGCTGTGCGGGCTCGCCGACCTGCCGATCGTCCAGGGGTTCGTCGCGGGCGACGAGGCGTGGACCTTCGCCCGCCCCGACGCCACCCACCCCGGTTTCGAGTCCGCCTGGCTCCGGGCCACCGCCAACCGCCCGTCCCCGCTCACCGGCTCGCCGTTCCTCGCCGGCCCGACCGCCGGGATGCTGGCCAACCGCGTCGCCTTCACCGCCTTCCGGATGCTGACGGGGGTCATCGACCACGCCGCCGCCGAGCGGGTCACGCTGATGGACCTGGAGACGCTGCACACCACCGAGCACCGCGGTCACCGCCACCCGGCCACGCTCCCCGCCGCCCCGCCGACGGAGCTGGAGTTCACGGCGCGGATGTCGGCGCTGCTTGAGGGCGAGCGGCTGGAGGAGGAGCGTTTCTCCGCCGCCGCGGCGGTGTGTTTCGACCACCGCCTCGGCCTGTTCTCCACGGTCGATGAGCACGAGCTGCCCCAGCTTCCGCTGTGGACCGCGCAGGTGACCCTCTCCGACCCCTTCGGGAGAGCCGGGCGCGCCCCCCTCGTCCGGGGCGCGGGGGAGAGCCTGGCGCAGTCGCGGCGGGACGCGGCGCTGGCCGCGTTCGCGCTGTACGGCGCGCTCACCGCCGACCCCCGCGTGGTCGCGGACGGCAAGGTGTACGCCCTCGACCTGGGCGCCGGCCTCCCCGAGCTGATCAACGTGAGCCTCGCGCACCCGCTGATCGACACCTCCCTCACGCACCGGCCCGTCGGTCTCGCTGCCGGGCTCGACATGGACGAGGCCCTGACCTCGGCCCTGCTCGATGTGTGCCTGTCGCTCACCGTCCCGCCCCCGGACTGCCCCGAGCTCGGCCCGGAGATCGGTGGGCGTCACCGCGAACTGCTCGGCCTGTCCGGCCTGGTCGTACGGCTGCACGACGTGACCGGGCCGCTCGGCGTGCCCGCGGTCGCCGCGACGACCGTCGGCATGCCGCTCGGCATGGCCGCGGGCAACAGCACCGCGTCGGCCGCCGCCACCGCCCTGTCACGGGCCCTGCTGGCCGCCCAGCTCGCCGACGTCCCCGAAGAGCCCGATCTCGTCGGCCCCCCGCCCGCGCCGCACCTGCCCGCCGAACAGCTCGGCACCGACCGCGCGCCCGAGCGTGACCTCGGCGAGGGCTGGCGCCCGCTGGTGGCGGCGCTCAACGCGCACGGGCACCGGGTGTACGCGCTGCCCGCCGGGCACGACCCGGCCGCCGACGCGGTGCTCCCCTACGTCGTCCAGGTGGTGACCGTCCATGACTGACGCGATCGGCGTCCTCGGCGAGGGACGGATCGCCGACGCGATCCGAGGCCTCCGCGGCGTCCTCGACGGTGAGTGGGAAGGCGCGCTCATCGTCGCCGGTGACACGGCCGACCTCGACCTGACCGAAGGGCCCGGCATTGCGTGGCTGCCCGTCAGGGTCGAGCTGGGCACCGCGATCATCGGCCCGGCGGTGACGCCGGGAACGCCCGGCTGCCCGGCCTGCGCGGCGACCCGCAGGACGCGGGCCAGGGAGGACAGCGCGCTGCGCGCCGAGGCCAGGAAGCGCTACCCGGAGCGGTACGCCGCGCCGACCCCGTGGCTGGCCGCACCCGCGGTGGACACCGTCGCCAGGCTGGCCGTCGCCGAGGCCGGTGAGCTGCTGTCCGGTGCCCCAGGACGCACCTCGGGCGCCGAGATCCACGTCCGGCTCGACACGCTGTCCTCGGCCGTGCACCGGTTCCTGCCGGACCCGGCGTGCCCCGAGTGTGGCGGCCTGCCCGACGACAGCAGGCGGGACGCGCGGATCGAGCTGAGGCCACAACCCAAGATCCAGCCGGGCCGGCACCGCGTCCGCGACCTCTTCGCTGAGGAGGACAGCCTGATGGAGACCTACGTGGACTCCGAGGTCGGCATGATCCGCGCGGTCCGCAGCAACTACCTGAACGTCTACCCCTCCGCGCTCGCCCCGATGGGCCTGCCGGGGGAGGAGGGCGAGAGCGGGTTCGGGCGCGACCTCAACTTCCGCGCCGCCAAGCTGACCTCGGTGGCCGAGGCCGTCGAGCGGTACGGCGGGGTACGGCCGCACGGCCGCAGGACGGTCGTCCACGGCAGCAGGCGCTCGCTGGGCGAGGACACCGTCGACCCCCGGACGTTCGGCCTCTACCCCGACGACCGTTACGAGGTGCCCGGCTTCCCCTACCGCAGATACGACGACGACCTGGAGTTCAACTGGGTCTGGGGGTACTCCTTCGCCAGGGGCGGCCCGGTCCTGGTGCCGGAGAGCTACGCCTACTACCGGATGCACGACGGGTCCAACTTCGTCTACGAGATCTCCAACGGCTGCGCGGTCGGCGGCTGTCTGGAGGAGGCGATCCTGCACGGGGTGCTGGAGCTGGCGGAGCGGGACGCGTTCCTGATGACGTGGTACGCCCGGCTCCCGGCGCGCAGGCTTGATCTGAACTCGGCGGCGGACCGCAGGCTGCCGTTGATGGCCGAGCGCATCCGCCACGAGACCGGGTTCGAGGTCCACGCCTTCGACACCACGATGGAGCATGGAATCCCCAGCTCCTGGGTGATGGCCGTGCATCCGTCCCCGGGCCCCGACACTCCCAAGGCGCTCTGCGCCGCGGGCTCGGCGTTCGACCCGGAACGGGCCGTCGCCAACGGGCTGCTCGAACTGGCCCCGATGGTCCGCTGGCGGCTGGACACCTACCCGGCCGAACGGGAGCGGGCCGCGGCGATGGTCGACGACCCCGGCCTGGTGCGCACCATGCACGACCACTCGCTGGTCTACTGCCATCCCGCCGCGTTCGACCGCCTTGAGTTCCTCCTCGGCGGCGCCGAGCACTCGATCGCCGAGTCCTACCGCGACTCCTTCAGGCCCGACGACGACGACCTGACCCGCGACCTGACCGCGACCGTCGAGCGCCTCGCCATGCACGGGCTGGACGTGATCGTCGTCGACCAGACCTCGGCGGAGCACCGGGCGGGCGGGTTCGCGTGCGTGAAGACCATCGTCCCCGGGCTGCTCCCGATGACCTTCGGCTACTGGGCCCGGCGTGTCGACGGGCTGCACAGGCTCGCGGGATTCGAGGTCAACCCCCACCCGCACCCGTTCCCATGACGAAGGAGAACCCCGTGCTGAACCGCGACGCCTCGGTCGGCGCGCAGTACTGGCGCGACACCTTCGACGACCCGACGACGCTGCTCGGCAAGGGCGTCGGCGCCGAGGGGTCCGCCGACGAGCCGCCCAAGTTCACCGTCTACCGCGACGTGCCCCGTCATTCGCTGCCCCAGCGCGTGCCGCTGCGCCTGGGCGACCTGCGGGCCGCGCTCGCGGGCCGTACCCCGCCCGCCGCCTGGGACCAGGCGGCACTGGGCGCGCTCCTCTACTACGGGTACGGCTTCTCGCGGGTGGACGTCGGAGCGGTCAGCGGGTGGCCGTACCACCGGATGGTGCCCTCGGCGCGCTGCTTCTACCCGACCGAGCTTTACCTGTGGACACCGGGCACCGGCGACCTGCCCGCCGGGGTCTACCACTACGATCAGCTGCACCACTGCCTGGCCATGATGCGGCCCGGTGACCACCGCGAGGTGCTGGCCGCCGCCCTCGGCACCGGCCTGGACGGCGCGCGGGCCGTGCTCCTGCTCACCTCCGACCTGTGGAAGACGGCCTTCCGCTACCGGCACTACGCCTACCGGCTGTGCACCCAGGAGGCGGGCATGGTCGCGGGCAACCTGCTGATGGTCGCCTCGGCGCTGGGCCTGCGCGGGCGGCTGCACCACAACTTCCTCGACGAGGTCCTCGGACGGCTGATCGGGGCCCGGCCCGGCGAGGAGACGGTCCTGGCGGCGATCCCGCTGCGCGCGGACGCCTTCTCCAAGAGGGACGCCTTCTCCAAGAGGGACGCCTTCTCCGAGGGGCAGGCCGCCGACCGGTCGTCCGAGGGACTGTTCTCCCGGCTGGACCCCGTCCGGCCGGGACGCCCCGAGCTGCCCGTCGCCAAGGACCTCGCGGCGGCGTCCACGACGTACACCATCGCCGCGGCGAGCGTGCTCACCAGGACCGCCGACTTCGCCGGGCTCAGCGTCCGGCAGGCGCCGCCCGGTGACGAGATCGTCGAGCTGCCCGAGCCCGGCGGGGCCGACCTCGCCGACGCGCTGCGCGCCCGGCACTCCGGAGGCACCATCTTCAAGCCGGTGCGCGCCCCGATCGACACCGCGACCCTGGCGGCCGTCCTGGGGGACGCGCTCGCGCCGTACCGGACGGACCTCGGTGAAGGTCCGTACGCCGAGGTCTACGTGGTGCCGCTGAACGTCACGGGGATACCGGTCGCCGCCTACCGGCTCGACAGAGGCGGCAGGCGGCTGCACCGGACGTCCGGCGCTCCCGACGGGCCGATCAACGCGGGGATGCGGCTCGGCCCGCCCGCGGTCGACTTCGGCACGGCCAACGCGCTGGTCTGGGTCGTCGCCGATCGCGAGGCGGCGCAGACCGATCTCGGCGACCGCGGTTACCGGATCCTCCAGCAGGAGGCCGGTGTCGTGGCGCAGCGCATCTGCGTCCAGGCGGGTGCCGTGGGCCTGGCCGCCCGGGTGATCAACGGCTACTCGACGTCCGGCGTGCAGGACATGCTCGGCGTCACCGGGCAGGGCAGCACCCCCATCTTCCAGATCGTGCTGGGCAGGCGGAGCGAAAGCCCCCAGTACGAGCTGCCGATCGTGTTCTAGGGGGAACCATGACGACACCGACGACACCGAGACTCGCGAGCCACTACGCGGTCCGCGTCGCGGCCATGCCGGTCGCGGTGCTGGACGGGCTCAGGTTCGAGAAAAGCTGGGCCGTGCTCGGCGAGCTGCGCGCCATCGAGCAAGACCTGGCCGAGGAGGGACGACGGCTCGCCGACGACCTCTACGAGGTGATCGGCGGGGCGGGCGCGCTCAAACCACGCCTGGTCGCGCTGCGCCGAGCCCTGTACGGCGGGCGGTCGCCGAACGCGCGCTGCTGGAACGACGAGGTGCGCGCCGTGCTGCCGGAACAGCTGAGCGGCAGCGTGACCGGCTGGCTCGAGCGCCGAGCCAGGGCCGCCGAGCTCGCGCAGGAGATCCCCGCGCTGCTGGCGAGCGAGACGGCGACCACCACCGAACGGCTCAGGGAGGCCGTGTCCACGGACGTGTTCCGGTACGGCCTGCTCCAGGGCAGCGCGGTGCTCGACGCGGAGCTGACCCGGTGGCTGGCCGGTCCGCTCGAGGCGGAGCCGCCCCGGCAGGTACGCGATCGGCTGGTGAAGTACCTGGCCAGGGTGGTCGCCAAGACGAGCCCGTACAGCACATTCATGATCACCGGAATGGCGGAGTGGGCCCCGTCGGGCACTCCGCTGCGCCCGACCGGCACCTGGGAGTGGACGAGCGTCGTCGAGCTCAACATGTGGCTGGTCCAGCGGCTCACCACCTGCCTGCTGCGCCACCCCGGGCTCGCGGGCCAGGTGCGGCTCCGGGTGAATCCGAGCGTGGTCGAACGCGAGGGCGCGCTGGACTTCCTCGGCCCCGATCCGGCCGTCCCGCTCAGCACCGTCCGATGCAACGAGGCGCTCACCGCGGTGCTGGAGCTCTTCCAGGAGATACCCTCGTGCCCGGCATCCGAGGTGGCCGCGCTGCTGACCGAACTCGCGCCCGACGCCCCGCCGGGCCAGGCGTGGCTCTTCGTCGCCCGGCTGATCGAGTGCGGCGTCCTGCAGCCGTTGGCGCCCTTCTCCGATCAGGCCGCCGACCACCTGGAGGAGCTCGCGTCGTGGGCGGCGCCCGTGCCGGAGCTGGTCACCGCGATCACCCGGCTGCGCGAGTCCGTACGCGGCTACGCCACGCTCACCGAGCCGCAGGCCAGAGTGGAACGGCACGGGGCGATCAGCAGGGACATGACCGCGGCACTGGCCGCCGCCGGGGCCCAGGACCTGCGGCTTCCCAGCAAGAACCTCATCCACCTGAACGCGGTGTTCACCAGGCCCGTCGCGGTGTGCGGGGCGCAGGCCTGGCAGCCGATCGTGTCCGACCTCGGCAGCCTGCGCCAGGTGTTCGGGCTGGTCGATCCGCAGCTGGCCGCCCGCAGGGCGCTGAGCGACCTGTTCGCCGCCATGTACGGCGAGGCCGAGGTGCCGTGGCTGCGCTACTACCAGGACCTGAACCGCTTCCTGAACGGTAGGGACGCCTGCGCCGGGCTCACCCCGGACACGCTGGCCCCCCTGCTCGCGGGCCCGATGACCACATCGCCCGAGACCTGGCGCGCGCTGCCGTACGCCACCGATGTCGCCGAACTCATCGCCGAGCTCACCGCGGGGGTGCGTGCCGTCCCGCCGGGCGAGGACGGCGTGATCCGGGTCTCCCCGGACAGGCTCGCCGAGCTGACCGGGCAATGGCCGGCCGACGTGCGTCCCGTCGGCTCGCTCGGGTGCTACCTCCAGCTCACGGGAGACCTCGCGCGGGGCGACGAGCCGCCGCGGGCGGTGCTCAACTCGGTCACCATCGGGCACGGCAGGGGGCTCAGCAGGGGCGCGCGGATGCTGGCCCAGGCCGGAGGCGTCCCGTCCGACCTGGGGACGGGCGAGCCGGAACGCCCGGAGAGCGTGCTCGCCGAGTTCGAGGGGACCTTCGGCAGCAACCTCAACCTGCGTCTTCCGATGGCCGCCTACGCGCTGGACACCCCCATGTCCACCCCGTCGCGGTCGCCGGGGGCTCGCATCCCGCTCTCCGACCTGCTGGTGACGCGCGATCCGGCCACCGGGGAGCTGTGCCTGATGTCGGGGCGGCTCGGCTGCCGGGTCCGCCCCACCCACCTCGGCATGATGAGCGAGCTGTGGCTGCCCGCGCCGCTGCGGCACCTGGCCGAGGTCTTCGGCCCGCCCTCCTTCCTCATGCACGCCAGCTACCCGCTCTTCCTGCCGCGGGGCGACCCCAGGGGCGGCGGCGTGCGGTACCTGCCCAGGGTGGACGTGGGACGGGTCACGGTGTCCAGGGCCACCTGGGCGTTCTCCGGCTCCGAACTGCCCCAGCGGAACAAGGGCGAGCACGACGCCTCCTTCTGGCGGCGCCTGGCGGACTGGGCGGCCGAGCACGGCCTGCCGGAGCGGTTCTACGTCCGGGTGATGAACCTGGACGACCACTCCTGGACCCCGGACCTGAAGTCCCGCAAGCCCTTCTACGTCGACCTGGCCAACCTCCACCTGGTCACGCTGCTGGAACGCGCGGTGACGGCACCGGGAGACCTGGTGGTGATCAACGAGGCGTTGCCCGACCTGGCGGAGGCGGTGCCGTATGGGCAGAGCCGCCACGTGACCGAGTTCCTCATCGAGATCGGCTGACGCGATGACCGAAGAATCCGAATGGATCAGCCTGCACGCCTTCCACCGGGGTGACCTGGATCGACTGGTCGCCCAGGCGGTGGTCCCGCTGGTGAAGGAGCTGCCGCTGCGCGGCTGGTTCTTCCTGCGCTACTGGGAGGGCGGCCCGCACCTGCGCCTGCGGCTGCTCCCGGAGCCAGGGCGGCGCGCGGAGGTGGTCGGGACGGCGCGCGGCGCGCTGGCCGACCACCTGGCCGCGAACCCGTCCCCGCCGGGCTTCGACGCGGAGGGGTACGCCAAGGTCGCGGAGGCGCTCGCGAACTACGAGAACCTCGCGGACTACGACCGGGGTGTGCGTCGTGACGACTCGGTCGAGCTCATCGCCTACCGCCGCGAGCACCACGCGTACGGCGCACTGGAGAGCATGCTCGCCGTCGAGCGGCACTTCACCGAGTCCAGTGAGATCGCGGCCGAGGTGATCCGAGAGGGGACCGGCAAGGACGAGCGGCGCGGGCTTGGCCTGGCGTTCCTCCTGCGCACCCTCGCCGACCTGCAGCCCGACCGGCGCCTCCTGGTGGACACGCTCACGGGAGGCAGGGAGCGGATGGGGGCCGATCTGGAGTCCGCCTTCCAGGCCCGGCGCGACGTCCTCACCAAGGCGGCCGGGCAGGCCTGGGAGGGGGTGGCCGGGGAACCGGCCGTTGAGCGGTGGCTGGCCTCCTCCCGCGCGCTGCGCGTCCGGCTCACCGAGCTGGACTCCGCGGGCCTGCTGGACATCGAGCCACCGGCGTCGCCGCTCGCCTGGCAGCTGGACGGCATCGGCACCGGCTCGAAACGGGTGGCCTTGATCCTGATGCGCTGCCTCCACCTCGTCAACAACCGGATGGGCCTGTCCGTCCACGACGAGATCTACCTCGGCTATCTCGGCTTCCGCGCCATCGCGGACCTCGCCTCTCCCGGAGAACTCCCATGACCGGCTGGTACAGCGCGCACGTCTACTACTACGACCAGAAGGCCGTCGACGACCTGATCCTGGACACGGTACGGCCGCTCCTGGAGGAGATCGGCGGGACCTCCTACTTCGGGCGGCACTGGCTGCGCGGTCCGCACGTGCGGATCCACGTGCGCACGACCGAGGAGGACTGGGAGGGCAGGGTACGGCCGCTCATCGACGCGGCCGTCCGCGACCACCTGAGCGAACGGCCCTCGTTCTTCGTGCCGGACCTGGAGCGTGAGCAGGCCGTACACCGCGCGCTGGCCGAGATGGAGCAGGAGGAGGGCCCGCTGGAGCCCTGGTACCCGGACAACTCCGTGCAGTACCTGCCGTACGACAAGAGGCTGCACGTCCTGGGCACCGAGCGCGCGTCCGAGCTGGTCGCCTCCTTCCACACCCGGACCACCCCGCTCGCCTTCGCGCTGCTCCAGGAACGGCGGGAGGACGGCGACCTGTTCGATTCCCTGCTGACCATGATGTTCGCCAGCGCGCACGCGGCCTGCCACCCCATCACGAAGGGCTTCCTGTCCTATCGCTCGCACGCGGAGGGCTTCCTGGCCAACTGCGGCGACCCCGACGGCCTGCGCCTGGCCTTCGACCAGCGCTACGACGCGCATCGGGACGCGCTGGCCGAGCGGATGGAGGCGGCGATCGCGTTCGTGGACGGTGACGGCACCGCCGCCGACGCGCCGCCGCACCTGGCCACCTGGGTTCCGATCGTCCGCGCCCTCGCCGTGGAGGCGGAGGAACTGCTCGAGGCCGGGGCGCTCACGCTGCCCGGCCGGTTCGCCGAGGCCGACCAGGAGTGGACGGCCCAGGGCACCACGATCAGCCGTTTTCACCGCGTGCTGCTGGAGAACGAGGAGGCGGTCAAGGAGCTCGACAGCGCCATGTGGTTCGCCGTCTACCGGGTCGTGCTGAACATGCAGTACCTGCTCTTCAGCCGCCTCGGCGTCCGTCCCGTCGAACGGTTCGCGCTGTGCCACCTGACCGCGCGGACCGTTGAGGACCGCTACGACATGCCGACGGGAGAGCTGTCCGCCTTCCTCGCCCAGCAGGCCAGGCAGGCGGCCGGGCGGTGAGAGCGGGTATGAGCGCGGAACTCGCGGGCGCGGGCGCAGGTGTGGGCACGGGATCCGAGAGCGTGGCCACGGGCGGGGAACCCGCGGGCGCGGCCGGTACCCGTTACGTGCCGATCGGCGAACGGGTGCCGTTCGACGCGATCGTCTCGGTCGACTGGCGCCTCATCCCGCCGACCGTCAAGCGGTACACGCCCGGCCACGCGCTCGCGCTGCCGTCCGGTTCACCGCTCGGGCGCATCCTGCGCGGCGCGGGCGGGCTGATCCGCTACCAGTGGAACGAGCCGCAGGCCATGCCGGGGCAGCAGGGCACCCTGCTGATCACCCCGGGACGGCCGCTCAGGCCGGTGCCGTCCGGGGGCAGCCTCTACCCCGGCGAGCTGTACGCGCTCTACGGCGGGCGGGCCTTCCACTACGACCCGGCGGCGCACGCGCTCGACCCCCTGCCGGGGACAACGGGCGTGACGGACCAGGCGCTGGCGCTGACCGGGGTGCTCGGCCGGACCGCCTTCAAGTACGGCGACTTCGGCTACCGGCTGCTCTGCCTGGAGGGTGGCATCCTGGTCGGCCAGGTGCTCGCCATGGCCGAGGCGGAGGGCCGGGAGGCCAGGCTCCGCGCCTGGTTCGACGACGAGGCCGTGGAGACGGCGCTCGGCCTCGACCCCGAGGCGGAGACGGTGAACGCGGTGATCGACCTGCCCGGTTGCCCGCCGCCCCTGGGCGGGGGGTCCGCGGCGGAGCCGACGCCGCGCACCGCGCCGCGCCCGGTCACCGCCGGGCTGCCCGCGACCTCGGCACTCCACGCCGCCATCCGGGGCCAGAGCGGGGCGGCGGTGGCGGTGCCGTACCCCGACGTGCCCGCCGGGGCCGGGATCCCGCTCCCCGACGTGCAATGGCGGCCGTCCGGCGACCCGGCCCTGCGGTCCTCGATGGTCGGGCGTTTCGGTTCGGACCCGATGACGCTCCACGAGTTCGCCGTCCTGCTCCGCGCGGCGACCGGGGGATGGCAGGGGGAGCTCTCGCCGCGCCATGTGGTCTGGATGTGCGCGGTCCACGAGGTGACCGGCCTGGAACGCGGAGCCTACGCCTACGATCCCGTCGCCGGTGAGCTGGTGCTTGTCAAGGCCGGTGACCTGCGCATCCCGATGTGGCCAGGAGGCGCCGTCGCCGGACGGTTCCTCGGCGACCAGCGGGCCGGGGTCGTCCTGGTGCCGATGGGGGACTACGCGGCGGGCCTGAGGGCCGCGGGCGACCGGTGGTACCGGCTGCAGAACCTCGTCGCGGGCATCGGAGCGCAGCGGGCCGGGCTGGCCGCGGCCGACCTCGGTCTGAGCTCGCGGATCACCTGCGCCTATCATGCGGAGACGGTGCGGGAGGCGCTCGGCGTGACCGGCGGGACACTGCGGCCGCTCTGTCAGATCCTGGCCGGTTCCCCCGGGCCGGAATTCATTTATCAGCAGGCCATTTCGTAGATCACCGGCAGATTCCGACGTAGATCGATTCGCCTTTCGTCAATCTCCGCGTCATGAGTCGTTCATGATCTAGTGGCAGCGTTCGCTCGTGTACATCGGGGAAGAACAACTACAGGGGCGACGATTAGACCTCGTCGACAGGGCCGCAGAACTTCAGGTTCTCGAATCCAGCGCGGCCGCGGCGCGCGACGGCAGGGGCGGGCTCCTGCGACTACAGGGCCCATGGGGGATGGGCAAGACCACGCTGCTCGACGCCTGGGCCGTACGCGAACGGGAGCGCGGCGGCCTGCGTTTTCTCACCGCGACGTGTGTGGAGATGGAGCAGGGGTTCATCTTCTCCGTCGCCAGGCAGCTGCTGGAGCCGCTCCTGCGCGACCAGCCGTCGCATGAGGAGACGTTGGGGCAGGTCCTGCGCACGCCGGCCCCCGAGGGCCTGGCCGCGGAACTGCACACCCTCTACATGTTTCTCGCCGAACTGAGCAGGGAGTCGGCGTACGTCCTGGTGATCGACGACGTGCACTTCGCGGACGAGCACTCGCTGCGGTGGCTGTCCTATCTGAGCCGGAGGGTGGCCGATCTGCGGCTCCTCGTCGTGCTGTCCGGCTGGTTCGGTGAGCATCGGCTGCTGAACGAGCTGTGCGCCGGTCACGTGCTCACACCGGGGTCGCTGACCCTGGACGGCGTCGCCCACCTGCTCGGCGCCACGTTGGGCGCGACACCCGAGCCCGCGTTCGCCACGGCCTGTCACGAGTTCACCGGTGGCGCGCCATACCTGGTCTCCAGGCTGCTCCGGGTCCTGGCGGACGTGGGGCTCTGCCCCGTCGATGCGAACGTCCGCACGGCGGGGGAACTGGCCGCGCAGGCCGTCAACGACCAGGTGAACCGCTGCCTCGTGGCGCAGCCGGAGGCCACTCGCCGCCTCGTGCGCGTTCTGGCGCTGCTCGGCGGTGACACCCAGGGCCACGTCGTCGCCGCCATGGCCGACCTGCACCCCCGCAGGCTCGAGGAGCACCTGACCCGGCTGCGACGGCTCTCCATACTGGCCGAGAGCACGCCGACCCGTTTCTCGCACCCGTTGATCCGGCAGGCCGTCCTGGACAGGATGCCGGATCTGGCCATCGAGTACGCCACGGCGGCGAGTCTGCTCCACCGGGACCAGGCGCCGACCGCGCGCACCGCCGCGTGCCTGCTGCACGCCGGGCCGCTCGGTGAGCCCTGGGTCGTCCCCGTCCTGCTCGACGCGGCCTACCAGGCCCGTGACATGGGAGAGCACGGTCTCCGGCTGAGCTACCTGCGTCGTGCCCTGCGCGAACCCGTGGCCGGTGAGGAGCGGATCGGCCTGCTCATGGAGCTGGCCAAGGCGGAACTCTTCGGCGACCCGGCCGCCGCGGCCCGCAGACTGCGCGAGGTGCTGTCGCTCCTGACGGACCCCGAGGCGCGGGCCAAGGCGTCCGGGGTGCTCGCGACCGCGCTGAAACTGTCCAGGCGGGCCCCTGAGGCGCTGCCCGTCCTGGACGCGGCCATCGACATGCTGGACGCGGAACAGCACTGGGAACTCCGCCTGCACCTGGAGGCCCAGATAGTCCAGATCGGCCTGGAGGAGTTCGCGACGATCCCCGCCGCGCTGGCCAAACTGGAGTCGCTGCGGTCCCGCGGGCTGTCCGGCTCGACCCCGGGGGAGCGGGCGTGCCTGGCGGCGCTGGCGCTCCACGCGATGGCGGGCCACGGTTCCGCCAAGGAGACCGCCGACCTGGCCGCCAGGGCGCTGAGCGGTGGCCTGTGGGTCGCGGGGCCGGGCGGGCTGCTCTCCTGCCTGTCGATCGTCGCCCTCATCGTGGCCGACAGATGGGACGAGGCGCAGGGCTGGCTCGCCGAGCTGTCGGCGCAGGCCATCCGGCATCCGCTCCCGTGGCTCAGGCTCATGTCGGCCTACGGCTCCGTCGTCATGTCCCATCGTGACGGCGCGCTCGAGGACGGCGCGACCACGGGCCTGGACATGCTCGCCGAGATCGGCGAGGGCGCGGGATACTCGGTGATGACGCTGGTCGCCGTGGTGGCCAACTGCCTCATGGACGCGGGTTCCATCCCGCAGGCGGGGCAACTCCTGACCCGCCACGCCGCCCGTGACATGCCGGAGGCGGCCTGGGACCGTGGCACCTTCCTGTTCTCGCTCGGCAGGCTGCGCCTGGCGCGGGGAGAGCACTCGGCGGCGGTCTCCGCGCTCCTGGAATGCGGACGACACCAGGACACCTCCCACATCACCAATCCCGCCATCACGCCGTGGCTCAGCCGGCTCGCCCTGGCCTACCTCGGGCTCGGCGAACGGGAACGCGCTCTCGAGGCGGCCGAGCGCGAGCTGGAGCTGTCCCGGCGGTGGGGCACCCCACGGGCCATCGGCGTCAGCCTGGGCGCTCTGGGCCTGGTCACGGGCGGCTCGCACGGCCTTGACCAGCTCAGGGAGGCCGTGGGCACGATCGACGAGGCCCGCGCCAAGCTGGAACAGGCCAGGATCCGGCTCGACCTCGGCCTCATGCTGATCCAGGCCGGAGAGCTCGCCGAGGCGCGCGACGTCCTGCGGGTCGCCCAGGAGCGCAGTGCGCTGTGCCAGGCTCCGGAGCTCTCAAAGCGGATCCAGGTGGCGCTGCGCGGCGCCGGGGGCCGTCCGCGCGCGGCTCAGCCGTCCGCGGTGCTGAGCCGCAGCGAGCACGAGGTCGCGCACCTCGCGGTGAGCGGGTGCACCAACAAGGAGATCGCCGGTCGGCTCTACGTCACGCCGCGGACCGTGGAGATCCACCTGACCAGCACCTATCGCAAACTCGGCATCTCCGGACGGGGCCAGCTCGCCGAGGCGATGCGCCGCCTGGAGAACTAGGAGTACTGGCCCTGGCCGCTCTGCGGGGTCTCCATGCAGGCGGAGACCGCGACACCGCCGTGCGCGTCCCGCGTCAGGCGATACTCCCTGGGGGAGACCCCGTAGGTGGCCTTGAACAGCCGGCTGAAGTGGGCGGCGTCGACGAAGCCCCAGTGCGCCGCGACCGTGCTGACCGAGAGCGTCCACTGCTCGGGGTCGACCAGGTCGCGGCGACAGTGCTCCAGCCTGCGCTCCCTGATGAACCGCGAGACCGTGGTCCCCTCCATCCTGAACAGCTTGTGCAGGTACCCCGTCGAGATGTGCACCGCGGCGGCCACCGTGTCCGGGGTGAGGTTGCCGTCGTCCAGGTGTGCCTCGATGAACGACCTGATGCGCAGCAGGAGCGTCTGGGGAGAGCTGGGCGGCGGTGTCCCGTCCTTGCCGAGCCGCTCGGAGAACAGGGTGGCGAGGAGGTCGACGATGTTGTCGGCGAGCTGCAGTGACTGGTTCTCCCCGATCTCGTCCATCTTGGTGACGAGGTTCATCAGCAGCGGCGAGACCAGCGCCCCCAGCCCCTGACGCCCCGAGACGCGGTTGGCCGTCACCCGGTGCATCTCGTCGCGCCGCAGCCTCAGGAAACGCTGCGGGAACATCAGCACCAGCATCCGGCACGTGTTGTCGAACGCGACCGTGTACGGCCTGCCGGTGTCGTAGACGGCGAGGTCGCCCGGGGTGAGCGGCGCCTCACGTCCGTCCTGCATGACCAGGCAGTACCCCTGAAGCGGCATGCTCAGCTTGTAGTAGTCCGTCTCGGACCTGGCGATCAGGCGGCGGGTCCGCTCCGCGCGGTGCGCGTCCGCCGCGACGTCGCTCACCAACATCACCCCCAGGTTCCTGCTGCGGATCTGACCCCGGAAGGTGTCGTCCTGGGCAAGGGTCATGTCCAGCGGTACAAACGACTCGGAGACGGCCGAGCGCCAGAAGTCAGCACGCTCACGGGCGGGCAGGTCGGCTGTGCGCAGTAGAGACGACATGCTTCCTCCTGCATGAATGGTGCATCCAACTGCAGGAATGGTGCATCGCGCGCCTCCGTTTGGCAATGCTCCCGCAGCATGTCCGTCACGTGCCGGTAACCGGATCGCGCTGGAGCGTGTCAGGCAAGTTCTGTGCCCTCACAGACAAGGTCGGCGGGTACAGCGCCCCATACAACTGATCTGACCGTCCGTACCGGCCGGTCGATGGCGACAGCGACTCACGGGGAGGCCGTGGAGAACATGGCAGCGTCGACGTTTCTTCGACCGCAGGAGAGCGGTCCCGAGTCTCCTGTCCTGGAACGGCCAGGCCGGTTGCTCATCGGCGGCGAGTGGGGCACCGGCACCTCAGGACGGACCTTCACGACCTACGACCCGGCGACGGCCGCCCCGCTGGGTGAGCTGGCTGAGGCGGACGCGGCCGACGTGGACGCCGCGGTCGACGCGGCCAGGCGGGCGCTGCGCAACCCCGCGTGGGCGAAGATGTCGCCCGCGGCCCGTGCCCAGGTGCTCTGGCGGATCGCCGAGCTGATCGAGGCCAACGGCGACGAGCTGGCCTATCTGGAGACGCGCGACCAGGGGCAGCCGCTGGGGATCGCCAGGAACGTCTCGGTCACGGGCGCGGCCGAGCACTTCCGCTACTACGCGGGCTGGACCACCAAGATGGAGGGCGCGACCGCCCCCGTCTCGCTGCCGAACACGCTGCACTACACCCGCAGGGAGCCGGTGGGAGTCTGCGCGCTGATCACGCCGTGGAACTTCCCCCTCATGATCCTGACCTGGAAGCTCGCCCCCGCGCTCGCCTGCGCCAACACCGTGGTCATCAAGCCCGCGGAGCAGACCTCGCTGACCGCGCTGCGGCTCGCCGAGCTCTGCCTTGAGGCCGGGGTGCCGGAGGGCGTCGTCAACCTCCTCACCGGCGGCCCCGACGTCGGCCGCGCCCTGGTCGCGCACTCCGGGGTCGACAAGGTGTCCTTCACCGGCTCGACCGCGGTCGGCCGGGAGATCATGCGCGTCTCCGCGGGGAACCTCAAGCGGGTCACCCTGGAGCTGGGCGGCAAGACTCCCATGATCGTGGCGCACGACGCCGACCTGGACAGGGCGGTCGCGGGCTGCGTCCAGGGCGCCCTGTTCAACAGCGGCCAGGTGTGCGCCGCCTACTCCAGGTTCTACGTCGACCGCAGGCGGGTCGACGAGTTCACCGAGAAGGCGGCGGCGGCCGCCGCCGCCCTGCGCCTCGGCCCCGGGCTCTCCGACTCGACCGACCTGGGCCCGCTCGTCACCGAGGAGCACCTGCGCAGCGTCGACGGGTACGTGCGCTCAGGCGTCGACCAGGGCGCGGAGTTGGTGACGGGAGGGCAGCGTGCGGACGGGGACCTCGAGAAGGGCTTCTTCTACCGTCCGACCGTCTTCGCCGGGGTGACCGACGACATGACGATCGCCCGCGAGGAGATCTTCGGCCCGGTCATCCCCGTCCTCGCCTACGACGACCTGGACGACATCGCGGACCGGGCGAACGACAGCGACTTCGGGCTGGCCGCCTCCGTGTGGACCAACGACCTGTCCACCGCCCACACCCTGGCCGCCGCGGTGCGGGCGGGCTCGGTGTTCGTCAACATGCTGCACGTCCCCGACCCCGCCGCCCCCTGGGGCGGTTTCAAGGCCAGTGGGATCGGGCGCGAGATGGGACCGTACGCGCTGGAAGCGTACACCGAGGTCAAGGGCGTTTTCGTCAACCTGGACCGATGACGGACCTCACGGGTCCGGATCGATGGCGTGCCCGGTGAACCTATGGGGATGGGGGGCCGGGTGCCGCCGGTGCGTCGAGCGCGGTGGGCTCCGCGCGGGCGCACCGGCCCTTCCGGGCCCCTCCCGGCCGGGGCCTTCCCCGGTTCCGCCGTGACCTTCTCTGGTTCGGGTGTGGCCTTCCCCTGCCCGCCCGTGCCGTGCCGTCGCGCGGCGCGACCGGCCGCCGAGGATGACACTCCGCCTGAACAACGGGAAAAGACCGCAGGTGGAGAAGGTGCGGTGTGTCCGGCGTCACCGTGCGCCTTCTCTTCGCGTTCACCGGGGCTTAGGCCCCAGGACGCCGGGCATCGATAGCTTCCGGATCTCGTCTACTGGCCTGGTCGTAAAGGAAAGCGTCATGTCGCGTTCAATCATCGCCGCGCTCGCCGCCGCAGCGGCGCTCACCACCGCGGTCGCCGCTCCCGCCGACGCCGCACAGGACCGGGCACCGCAGGTCACCTCCGACGTGACGCTGCCCGCTCCCGACCTGGCCGCGTTCGAGCCCGGGATCGTCAAGAACGACAGGGGCGTCAAGCTGGGCGGCGTGGGCAGCGGCCTCTACCCCGCCGACCGGCCCGGCGAGTACTGGCTGGTAACCGACCGGGGCCCGAACGGCGAGCCGAAGGTCAACGGGGAGAAGCGCCGTACGTTCCCGGTGCCCGAGTTCGCGCCCGCCATCGTGCGCGTCGCCGTACGGCACGGCACGGCGAAGATCGTCAAGAGCATCCCGCTGAAGAAGTCCGACGGCACGCCGATCACCGGCCTGTCGAACCAGGCGGGCCACGACGAGGTCCCCTACAGCTGGGACGGCCTGACCCCGCTCTCCTATGACCCCAACGGGCTGGACACCGAGGACATCGTCACCGACGGTCGCGGCGGCTTCTGGCTGGTCGAGGAGTACTCTCCCTCGCTGGTGCACGTGGCCGCCGACGGGCGCATCCTCGCCCGGTACGTGCCCAAGGGCCTCAGCCTGACCGGGGCGGGCTACCCGGTCTACGAGACGCTGCCCGCGATCTTCGCTACCCGCCAGCAGAACCGCGGCTTCGAGGCGCTGGGCATCTCGCCCGCCGAGCGCGCCCTGTACCTCGCCGTGCAGAGCCCGCTCGCCAACCCCGACAAGAAGACCGGCAAGGCCTCAAGCACCGCCCGCATCCTGCGAGTTGACCTGCGCACCGGCAGGCCGACCGGTGAGTGGGCCTACACCATGGAGAACGTCGCGACCTTCGACCCCGCCGCCGAGCAGGGCGACATGAAGATCTCCGCGCTCACCGTGCTGAGGCCGGGCCGCCTCCTGCTCCAGGAGCGCACCGACGCCGTGGCCCGCCTCTACACCGTCGACCTGCGCCAGGCGACCAACCTCCTCGGCGGCGTCAACGACGACCCGGCGACCACCCCCTCGCTTGAGGCGTCTCTTCCCGCGGGCGTCACCGTCGCGACCAAGTCCCTCACCGTCGACCTGGCCGCGCTCCCCGGCCTGCCCGGCAAGATCGAGGGCGTCACCGTCCTCGACCCGAAGACGATCGCCATCGCCAACGACAACGACTTCGGCCTCGGTTCCTTCGGCGCCGACGGCCGCCTGATCGACTCGGGCGTCACCAGCCGCATCCTGACCATCCGCCTTCCCAAGCCGCTTCTCTGACCCCACGGTCACCCGCGACGCGGCCACCGCCCCTCCCCGGTGCGGTGGCCGCATGTCTTTTCTCCGCCTGACGCGACGTCTCCGCCTGGCGCGATGGCCGCGTACCGCCGCGGTGTCCGAGCGCCCATGCGATGACCACGCAGCGGCCGTGTGCCTTCGCCGCGTCCGATTTCCCACGACCGGGCCAGGACAGGGAGGGGGAGACTGTCTAGCCTTGCCCGCATGCACTTCCGACTTGACGACGATCTGCGTCATCTTCCCGAACTGCTGGAAGCGACCCGGGCCTACGCCGTGCGGATCCTGGACGGCCTGGAGGGGCGCCCGGTCGCCCTGCCGCCCGTGCCGCCGGAGGCCGTGGCGTTGCCGGAGCGCGGCACCGGCCTGGCCGAGGCGATGGAGACGTTCGCGCGGCGCTGGGAGCCCGGGTTCTCCGGCAGCGCGGGCCCCCGCTATCTGGGCTTCGTCACCGGCGGCACCACCCCGGCGGCGCTGGCGGGCGACTGGCTGACCGGCACGCTCGACCAGAACCCCACCTCCGCCCTCGACTCCAGCGCCCTCCACCTCGAACGCGAGACCGTCGCCTGGCTGCGCGAGCTGTTCGGCCTGCCCGAGGAGCACTCGGGAACCTTCGTCAGCGGCGCGACCATGTCGAACGTCACGGGCCTGGCGATCGCCCGCGAATGGCTCGGCGAACAGCACGGCGTCTCCGTCGCCGAGCAGGGGGCGGCGGCGCTCGGCCCGGTCCAGGTGCTGTCGGGCAGCGCCCACTCCAGCGTCGGCAAGGCGCTGTCCCTGCTCGGGCTCGGACGTACGGCGCTGCGCCCGGTGCCCTGCCCGCCCGGCAGGGAGGCGGTCGACGTCGCCCGGCTCGCCGAGGAGCTGGCCGCGCTCGGTGGACGGCCCGCGATCGTGGTCGCCAACGCGGGCACCGTGAACACGGTCGACTTCGACGACCTGCGCGCGATCGCCGCCCTGCGTGAGCGGTACCCGTTCTGGCTGCACGTGGACGCGGCCTTCGGCGCGTTCGCCGCCCTGTCTCCCGAGCACGCCCACCTGATCGACGGGCTGGGCGAGGCCGACTCGGTCTGCGTCGACCTGCACAAGTGGCTGAACGTCCCCTACGGCGCCGCGGTGCAGTTCACCAGGCGCCGCGACCTGCAGGCCAGGGTCTTCCAGAACTCCGCCGTCTACCTGGGCCCGCTCGGCGAGAACCTCGACTCCGTCCATCTCACCCCGGAGAACTCCCGCCGCCTGCGCGCGCTCTCCACCTGGTTCACCCTGGCGGCCTACGGGCGTGAGGGGCACGCGGAGATCGTCCGGCGTGACATCGCCCTGGCGGCCAGGCTCGGCGAACTGGTCGAGGCGATGCCCGCCTACCGGCTGCTGGCCCCGGTCCGGCTCAACGTGGTGTGCTTCACCCTCGCCGACGCCCCGGAACGCGTCGGTGAGCTGGCCGCCGCGATCACCGCCTCCGGCGAGGCGTTTCTCACCCCGACCGTCTACGACGGGCTGCCCGCGTTGCGCGCCGCCTTCAGCAACTGGCGCACCACGGAGGCCGACGTCGAACGCGTGGCCGAGGTGCTGAGGGCCTTCTGAATTCGGTGCCTCCCCCTGGCGTTCGCGCGCTGGACTCTGACACGCTGGCAGGCCGTACAAGGGAGGCGTGACGATGGACATGGAAAGCGCCCTGGCCGGGATCGTGCGTGCGGGCAGGGCGCCGGACCTGCACGGTGTCGTCGTGGTACGCCACGGAGACCTGATCTTCGAGTACTACGGCGAGGGGCCGGATGTCGCGTGGAGCGGGCCGCTCGGGACGGTCACGTTCGGGCCGGGCACGCTGCACGACCTCAGGTCGGTCACCAAGAGCGTCGTGGGGTTGTTGTACGGCATGGCCCTGGCCGACGGCCAGGTGCCCGAGCCGGAGGAGCCGCTGCTGGCGCAGTTCCCCGAGTACCCCGACCTGGCGGGCCGTACTGAGCTGACGGTCGAGCACGCGCTGACGATGACACTCGGCCTTGAGTGGGACGAGAGCGCCCCGTACACCAGCGCGGCCAACAGTGAGATCGCGATGGAGCTGGCCCCCGACCGCTACCGGTACGTCCTCGAGCGGCCGATCGCCGAGGAGCCGGGAAGGACCTGGCGCTACTGCGGCGGCGCGTCCACGCTCGTCGGAGGGCTCATCGCCAAGGGCACCGGCATGCCGCTTGAGGACTTCGCGCGCTCCGCGCTGTTCGAGCCGCTCGGCATCACCGCCTTCGAATGGGCGTTCGGCGACGACGGCGTGGCCGCGGCGGCCTCCGGGCTCAGGCTGACCCCCCGTGACCTGGCCCGCATCGGCCACTACGTCCTGGAGTCCGGCGACCCCTGGCTCGCCCGCATGCTCCGGCCGTACGTCGCGATCGCCGACGACTTCCACTACGGCTACCAGTGGTACCTGGGGACCGGCTGGTTCGGCGGGTTCGGCAACGGAGGCCAGCGGCTCTACGTGCGGCCGGATCTCGATCTCGTCGTCGCCGTCACCGCGGGTCAGTACAACCTGCCCGACCAGTCGACCCCCACCGTCGTTCTCGACGAGGTGGTCCTGCCAGCCCTCGCCGCCTCCTGACCCGCGTGACGCTCAGGCCGGTCATCGTTGCTCCTGCCGAGTAGGGATTTCCGGACACTAGCGGTCCACTAGGTGATCTCTAAGGGCGTGCCCGATCCTGGTCCGGTCGGCCTAAGGAGGGAAGAGTGACGATCGTCAGCCTGAACAAGGTCACCGTCACCGGGTGCACACCCGAGGAGTATGAGCGGGTCTACCGGGAGGCCAGTGACTTCATGGCCGCCCAGCCGGGACACATCAGCCAGAGACTTGTCCGTTCGGAGACCGAGGCGAACGTCTACTTCGCCATCGCCGAATGGGAGAGCCTGGAAGACTACCGGGCTCTGGCCGGAATCCAGGAGCTCGTCGACATATTCGGGCAGGTGGTCACTCTGCCCGGGGCGTCGTCGCCCGGTCCAGACAAGATCATTATCGAACACCACGACGCCGTCGTCGTCTCGACGCACGTCCCGGTGTGAGGTGGCGGCCATGAGACTCACACGACTGCGGTTCCCGGTCGTCGCGGTGCTGGCCGTGGCCGTGGCCATGGTCTCGACGAGCGCGGCGGCGGGGCCGGTGCCCGCCGTCCGGGTCGCCGAGGGGACGTTCAAGGTGGTGCGTTTCACCAACGAGCCCTACAAGCAGCTCCCCGGCGGCGCGAGCTTGAGCCGCTTCAGCGCCCTCGATGCCTTCGAAGGGGACATCCAGGGCGAGGGGGAGGCTGAGGCGGAGATGTTCAACCGGGCGGACGGCACCACCCGTGACGTCGGCTACATCGTCATCACCGGCACTCTCGGCGGCCGCTCCGGCAGCTTCGTCGTGGAGACGACCGGCACGTTCGACGGCAAGTCGGTCGCCAGTGAGTGGAAGGTGGTGCCGGGCACGGGCACCGGTGAACTGCGCGGCCTGCAGGGGCAGGGGGTCGAGACAGCCGCTCTCACGGACGACGGCTGGCTGGCCCACTATCGGCTTACCTACCATTTCCGGTGAGGCCAATGTTCTTCTGCGTCAACAGAATAAAAGTCAAGGGATCGCCGGAGGAATACGAGAGGGTCTACCGGGAGGGCAGTGACTTCATGGCGTCACTCCCCGGACATCTCCGGCACAAACTCCTCCGTTCACGGAAAGAATCCGACATTTACTTCAGTGTCGCGGAATGGCAGGACGAGGAATCCTATCGGAGCATGTGCGAGGTCCCCCGGGTCCGGGAGATATTCGATCAGGTGGGCGACGTCATCGAGATCGAGAACCACGAATGCCTGGTCGTCTACGAAGGAGGCGGCACACCGTGAAGGTCGGCATCGGACACACGACCCTGGCCACGGCGGACGGTGCGATCGCCGACCCGGTCGAGGTCGCCCGCCACGCCGAGGAGCTGGGCCTGGACTCCCTGTGGTGCAGCGACCACCTGATGTGGGGCACGCCGATCCTGGAGAGCGCGCTGACGCTGGCGGCGGCCGCCGCCGTCACGCGACGCCTCGAGGTGGGTTTCGCCGTGCTGCAGCCCGCCTTGCGGCCGGTCGCCTGGCTGGCCAAGCAGATCAGCACCCTTCAGACGATCTCCGGCGGCCGGGTGCAGCTCGGCGTCGGCATCGGAGGGATGCCGGAGGAGGAGTGGGCCGCGGCCGGGGTGTCGGTCCGGGAGCGCGCCAGCCGTACCGACGACGCCTTGCGGGTGCTGCCGGCCCTGCTGCGCGGGGAGCTCGTCGAGCTGCCCGGTACCTCGGGAACCGAGGTCACCCTGTCACCCGCGGCGCCGATGCCCAAGGTCTGGGTTGGCGGGGCCTCCCCGGCCGCGCTGCGCCGGACGGCCAGGTTCGGTGACGCCTGGCTGCCCGCCGTCGCCACGCTGGAGCAGCTCCGCGCGGGCCGGGAGGTCCTGCGCGAGGAGGCCGAGGCGGCGGGCCGCCCGGCTCCCGGGATCGGCGTCTCGGTGTTCGCGACGCTCGACGCGCACCTGGGCGGCATGAGCCACGAGGCGCTGGTCGACATGTGCGGCGGCTTCGGCTACCCCCGCGAGCACGCGGACGCCGCGGTGGTCAGCGGCAAGCCCGAGCAGGTGGCCGAGCGGCTGGCCGCCCTCGCGGAGGAGGGCGTCGAGCACGCGGTGGTCGTTCCGTTCGGTGGAGAGTGGCGCCGCCAGTGCGACCTGCTGGCCGAGGCCAACGCCCTGCTCTGACGGCCCTACGGCCGTCCTCCCGCCTTCCGGCGGCACCGCGGCGGACCGTTCCGCCGTGATCCCGATCGCCCGCGGTACCCGTCCCTGCCGGGGGGGGGGCCGCGGGGGCGGCCGGGGGGGGGGGGGTCGGAGGTACCCACCTCAGGAAAACACGAACCACAACGAGAA